>CALBFE010000099.1 GCA_937888825.1 uncultured Actinomycetes bacterium
ACTATGTATTTATATTTAGGTCGCCATAGCTCAGTTGCTAAGAGTGGTGTTTATAATTTTCTTCTTACTTCGCGTGGTAAAGCATCTATTACTTTAGGTGTGGGAGATAAAGAGATTCCTGGTGAAGTGCTACGCGGTGCTGCGCCAACCCCAACTCCAACCCCAACTCCAACCCCAACTCCAACGCCAACTCCAACCCCAACTCCAACGCCCACACCAACCCCAACGCCAACGCCAACGATTGCCGGTTACACCATGGCGCAAGTCAAGGCCAACAACAGCGCTGCCAGCTGTTGGAGTGTTATTGATGGTTATGTCTATGACTTAACTAAATGGATTAATTCACACCCAGGTGGTTCTGGACCTATTTTGTATTTGTGCGGTATTGATGGAACGAGTGCATTTAAATCACAGCATGAAAATCAGGGTAGACCAGCAGTGAAATTGGATTCTTACAAGTTAGGCCCGCTTAAGAAGTAGTTAGCTCTTAGTAGCAGCAATAACCCCTAGGCACATTTCATCGGAAGATCCCTCACCCCATGTTACATAGCGTGGTGCAAGGCCTTTGAGCTGAGAAATCTTTTGTCGAAGCGTTGGATCAAAGCTACATTCAACACGGATAGTGTCGCCAGCTTTAACAGCGATAGGGCTTTTAAGGGTTGTGGAGGATTGATCATCAAAGTTGTAGTTAGTCACGTTAAGTATCGTCTTTTCACCCGATGTTCCTGGATAGTGGCTTAGGAAAGTAACTGGGTTGGTAGTTGCAGGTGAATTGCAGGTGAGGGTTAGGTGAAGAGTTGCTATGGTACAGTTTCTCGTACCACTCAAGAAAGGCCCCTTTTTATGGCAATTACCGCTTCCCAGGCACGTGCCCAGCTATTTCCATTGATTGAGCAAGTCAATGAAGATATGAAGCCGGTGGTCATTACATCAAAGGCTGGCAATGCAGTTCTTATCTCGCAAAGTGAGTACGAGGCCATGATTGAAACTGCTTACTTGCTCTCAACTCCGGCAAATCGTGAATGGCTATTGGAATCTTTAGCTCAGGCAGATCGTGGTGAATTAATACCCTTAGAACTGCCAATAAAGGCGCTCACAGTTGTGCCAAAGGCTACGAAGAAGAGTAAGTAAAGCAGGGCCGTGCCAAAGGCCAAATTGATTTCGGTTGTAATGACCGAGCGCGCCAGCAAAGACCTTGAATATTGGACGCAAAGTGGCAATGAGAAAAAGATAGATCGAATTAATGCCTTAATTCAAAGTTGCCTGCTAGATCCATTTTCAGGGATAGGCGTTCCTGAGCAGCTGCGCTTTAAAGATGAGACAACCTTTTCAAGGCGAATTGATAAGACCCATAGATTGGTCTATCGCGTTGATGGCAAGGTGTTAATAATTATTGCTGCGCGCTTTCATTATGAAAAGTAGTTTTATCGTGCTTGACCTTCTTTTTTAGATTCACAGTGCGTGAACACGAGTGCACACACTCTGAATGTGTATTTGTGTGATACCCCATAGCAAATAACAGGGAGTTCACACTGAATTCACACAGTGTGAGTCGTATGTTCAATGTAGCGCCAGAGGATTCTCTAGTGTAATTGTTTAGGATTGGA
Source organism: uncultured Actinomycetes bacterium (assembly GCA_937888825.1). Lineage (GTDB taxonomy): Bacteria > Actinomycetota > Actinomycetes > Nanopelagicales > Nanopelagicaceae > Planktophila. The sequence continues at coordinate 1,608 of CALBFE010000099.1, forward strand.
TGTAGAAGAAATGACAACTAAGTATCGAAAAGTACTTGTTGTGGCTGCGGTTGCAACATTGGGATTATTAATGATTGCCCCAACCCAAGCGTCAACTAATGGCAATGGCCCTACCTACGCATCCCTGGAAACTATGGGAACGATCCATGTAGTCAACGTTGTTCTCAACGACAACAAGGGCACATTGATGCCTGCTGATTTCCAGATGACGGTCAAACACTTTGGTGGCAATGTGCAAGGAAGTCCTTTTGCTGCCGTGGCCGGCTCGGGTGTGACATTTGTTCTTGAACCAGGCACTTATGTTGTTAGCCAAGAAGCAGTCGATGGGTATTCAGGCACATGGTCAGGTGATGAAATCACTAATGGATTCATTTATCTGCATGCCGGGCAAGAAGTAACAATGACCCGCACGATTATTGATGATGGGGTTGGAAATGTAGTAGCAAATGAACCAGTGACAGATGAACCAGTAACAGAAACTGGTGGAACTTTGCCAGCAACTGCTACTCCATGGTTTAACGCACTTGTTGTTGCTCTATTAATTGCTGCAGCTGGTGTTGTTGGAATGCGACGAAGTGTCGTTCTTAGAAATCGCCGAGGTTAAATAGGAGCAATAGCTCCTATAGCTATGAAGAGATCTCGTTCGGCTTTGGCCATCGCGTCTACACTCCTTATTACTCTCGGTGTAGGCGCGAGCGGCTATGCCGGCTACCAGATCATTAGTATGAACACAGCGCAAGGCAGTGACTATCTACCAAAGATCATGCCTCTAGTGCCAACGCAAGATGTACCAAGATATGTAGCACCTGGGGTGGGAAGCATCTTTGCATCACTATCTATTCCACGGCTCAATAAAGTTTTTCCTATTGTTGAGGGAACGCAAGCTAGTCAATTAAAAAAGGGAGTAGGGCATTACATTGGCAGCGTTCTTCCTGGCTTTGCTGATAATTCGGTATTAGCAGGGCACAGGGATTCTTACTTTAGAAACCTAGGTCAGGTAAAGATAGGTGACTTGATGACTGTTACAACTGACTGGGGCGTATTTGTCTATGAAGTCCACAGAATTCGAATTGTTAAAGCTGATGATAAAACTGTCATTGTTCCAACTCCCAGCGCAGTGTTGACGTTGAGCACCTGCTACCCCTTTAGATTTATAGGCAATGCCCCCAAGCGCTATATCGTGCAAGCAGGCTTAGTCATTGGTGAGGCGATGCACTGAGTTGAAAGTATTTAATGAAGAGGCAAACCTTCTAGTTAGAAACCAGGCAAAGAAAAAGACCCGCAGTTACCTGCAGGTCTTTCTCAACTGTAACTCTTTGGTGCACCAATATGACGTGATGAAAGAGTAGCACTGGCCAGAACCACTCTGAGTAACGAAGTTATCTGCTTTAATTGAGTCAGGTTTTGTAATGGAGTTGGTAACTCTTGATTTGAAATTGCAAAATCTTGGAGCTCTGGACAAAGAAGACCCCTTCACCGGGGTCTTCTTTCTTATCCACAGCCATTCCTTTAATTTCAAATTCCGTCAGCGCAAACACACATTATTCCGATGCAGCTCTGGTGGCGTAATGGCAGCGCGAGAGGTTTTACCAACCGCTAGGTGCGAGTTCGATTCTCGTCCAGAGTTGCACCTTGATTTCAGCGAGAAAAACCATCGCCCCTAGATTAGATTTTGTCCATGCTCGGTGGAATCAACAACGGCCTTTATATACAGGCCTTAAGTGGCTTTTTTGTCATGGCCATCTTTGCTCTAATTTTAAAGTGGGTCTTTCCAACTAAGAAAGATCCTCTCGCAAAGGCCGAGCGCAAAGCGCTCAAGGCATCTCTTCGAGAGTTAAAGCGCAAATAAATGGGGCTAGTAATTGTTACTGGGGGATCACGGGGCCTTGGCTTTGAATGTGCAAAGGAGCTTGCAGCCATTGGTCATCAAATTGTTTTAGTTGCACAAGATAAAGCGCGCTTAGAAGAATCAGCCAAGCACTTAGGGGCTGACTATCGAGCTGTTGATTTAGAGGATCTAGATGCAGCAAAGAGTGCTTTTGAAGAGATTCTAGAATCCTTTGGCACACCAGAGATAGTGATTCTGGCCCATGGTGTGATGAGTGCAAAGATGTCTAAGACGCTAAAGACAGATAATGCAGAGTGGCGACGGGTAATGGCAATTAATTTGGACTCTGTTTTTAGCGCACTTAATATTTTGGCAGCGCCCATGGCAGAGGCACGTGCAGGACGAGTCGTTATCTTCTCTGCATGTTTAGGACGTATGTCAGGACCTGGAAATGCTGGGGGATTAGCTCCCTATCGTGTGAGCAAAGCTGGAGTAAATGCTTTGGTTAGAAACTTGGCACATGAGACTGGTCTTGGTGCACGTGGGTTCTTAGTAGATGCAGTGTGTCCAAATCATTCCCGCACAGATATGGGTGGCCCAGATGCACCGCTCTCTGCAGCTGAAGGTGCTCTCACTGCAATCTGGTTAGCAACAAGGGCATTCGATGTTAACGGTGTGAGTGATCAAGAAAAGTTAACGGGAGTACTCTGGGAAGAGATGAAAGTGGTGCCTTGGTAATGCCAATCAATAGAGCAATTACAACCATATTTATAGCCATCTTGGCTTTGTCTCTCTCTGGCTGTGCTAGCGCCAGCAATAAGGGGATGGATCATGAGGGGCATACAGCTCAAGCAGCAGGTGATTTAAGTAGTGATGACGTTATGTTTTTGCAGATGATGATTCCTCACCACCAACAAGCTATTGATATCTCAGATCTGGCACTGACAAAGGGTGAAGATGTTGAACTTCTAGCACTTGCTAAAAACATCCGTGATGAGCAGGCCGCTGAGATAGTGAAGATGAAAGCCTGGCTAGATGCAGCTGGGGCTGATCTAGAGATGGATCACGGCGCCTCACACTCTATGAGTGGAATGCTCAGCGATTCAGAGTTAGCAGCACTAGATAAGGCAAGCGGAAAGAGCTTTGATGTTTTGTGGTTAAAGGCCATGACTGGCCACCACACTGGCGCCATTGATATGGCAACGATGATTGAAAATGCCAAGAGCGCTGAAATCAAAAGCTTTGGTGAAGGCATTGTTGCCTCACAGAGTGCGCAGAATAAGGCGATGGCAGCAATGATTAAAAGGATTGGTTAAGGCTATTAACTAAGAATTAAGAAAGAAAAAGCCCCACAGACTTCTGTGGGGCTTTTTCATGCTGTAACCCAAGTGAGTTTGGGCGACACCGTAACAAGAGCAGAGTAATACCGATTTGGGTGTGTGTTTACCATTGAACTTGTCGGGGGAGTTGTTTAGATTTCTCTCATGAGAAAAGCCCTTCCAGTCCTTGCAGTGGCACTCTCTTTAACTTTAGTTGTTTCAGTTGCACAAGCTGCCGTCAAGGCTGGATCCACATGTTCAAAGCTAGGTTCAAAGTCAACGGTTTCTGGAAAGAAATACACCTGTGTTAAAAGCGGAAAGAAGTTGGTGTGGAATAAAGGCGCCAAAGTTGCTGCGCCAAAGCCAACTAGTTCACCGAGTGCATCCCCAACTCCAGTACCTTCTGCAACGCCTACGCCAACACCAACTCCCACTCCAACGCCCACTCCAACGCCTACTCCAACGCCGACACCTACGCCAACTCCAACGTCGGCTCCGTTTGTTGAAGATGGAGTTTGCGAAAAAATGGGGCTGCAAGGGAGAGATTCAACTGGGTTGCTTGAGTGCAGAAAGATCTTGGGAAACAAGTTGGTTTACACAAGGATTACTAATAATTTTTCACCAGTAGTCAATCCGATTTCACCTGATCCACTTAAAACTTGTCAGCTTCCTGATATGAGAGCTAACAAGTTGTGGCAAGCCCCTGGCATTGCATTTCCACCAACGCCTATCGGTGATTTCAAGCCCGTTGGAACTTTCAAAATAGTTGTAGTGGGCTTTGATTTTCCTGACGCTCAAGGTGAAGTGCCACCTTCAACATATTGGAAAGATGATCTAACAACCATTTCTGAATGGATGAAGTGGTATTCAAATGACAAAGTGAAGTACACCTATGTCACCCTGGATAAGTGGTTGCGAGCTCCTCGATTAGCCACCGCTTATGACAATGAAAATGAAGCGACTAAGTCTGCTGGTGGAAACACGTTAAGTGCCGGCGGGGTGACAGATGACCAAAAAACCACTGAGCTCCTTAAACTTGTTGAAGCCGAAGTAGATATTTCAAATACGTCGGCAATCTTTTTCTATCACCCGCCAACAGTTGTCGGGAAATTAACTGGCCAGTGGGCAAGTCGAAGTGCTAATTATCAGAGCCCTAAGTATGGGAGAGTGAATTCTGCGATATTTGCAATCGGTGGCGACACTTGGGCAAGTATGCGGACCCGATGGGGATATCAAATCCACGAGATGCTTCACTCTCATGGTGTTTTTGGGCATTCACCAAAAATTCCATGGCGAATTGGCATCCTTAGTACGGGTGACTCTTGGTCAAGTTCTCTCCTGAGCTGGGATTCACTAGCTCAAGGGTGGACGAATCCTGAAGATATTTACTGCGTAGAGAAGTCAAAAGTCACTTCGGTGGATCTGAAATTAGTTCCACTAGAGCGCGAACAAGAAGGTAATCGTGTGGCCATGGTCAAACTAAATGACCATCAGCTATTGATGATTGAATCCCATAGAAAAGATAAATGGTCACAAGGATTGGCGCCGGGTTTCACTGGGATCATGGTCACTTTGGTCGACACCACTAAAAACACAACTTGGGATAACCCGGAGGGATTTGCAAACCCGAGCTCTGTCGGAGTTGCCTTGAAAATCCCTGGTGTAAATCACGGTGCATATGAATCCATTGGCACAGCAATTCCAAATGCGACCAACGTTTATCAGGGCATTGGCATTGTTGACGGTATTGGCATAGCTGGAGATAAAGAGGGTTGGGATTTGAATTACTTTATGTATGCCGGTGAATCAATTACTTACGAGGGAATCAAGATCTCTCTACTGAGTACTGGCGATAACGACACCGTGCGCATTGAAAAGGTCGGCTAATGCCATTGTTTCAAGCCCTTTTTGCTCATAGGTTGTGCGCATGAACGACGACGCCCTTGGCCTGGATGAGGCATATTCAGTAAAGACGCCTGAAGATAACAAGCGCTTATATGCAAAGTGGGCCGCTACTTATGACTCATCTTTTGTAGATGCCAAGCAGTATCGCTACCCCAAGGCTATTAGTGAGGTCTTTGATCAAGTAGTTACAGATGCTGTTGTGCGAGTTTTAGATATCGGTACAGGCACGGGTCTTACTGGAATGTATTTATCAAGGCTGCGCCCTGATGTTGTTTTAGATGGCATGGATATCTCACCTGAAATGTTGGGACAGGCAAAGCTAAAGAAGCGCACTAATAACAGTGCTGTGTATAGGAAATTGTATGAGCGGGATTTAACAAGAACCGTGCCCAATGAGAATGCACCATATGAGGCGTTGATTAGCTCTGGCACATTTACACACGGCCACTTAGGACCTGAGTGTTTGCGCAACCTATTGCCATTGCTGGCAAATAACGGCTGGTTAGTTGTGGGAGTAAATAATGAACACTTTGAGAGCAAAGGCTTTGCTGGTGAGTTAGATGCACTTGTTTCACTGGGCGCAATAAAGGAGCCAGAGATACTAAGGATTGATGTTTATGAGCAGGGCAGTGTGCACTACGGGGATCAAGCCAGAGTCATTGTTACTCGCGCGATAAGCTAGCGAATAGAGCGAAGGACTGCTGTTACAACTCCCAGGATTTCGCAGTTATCGCCATTGATAGGCTCAAAAGCATCATTTGCTGGCAGTAGCCAGATGTGGCCATTTTTTTTAGAGAAAGTCTTTACTGTGGCTTCGCCATCAATCATCGCTGCAACGATTTCACCTTTGTTGCAATCTTTTTGTGAACGGATCACTACATAGTCACCATCACAGATAGCTGCATCAATCATTGATTCGCCCACCACTTTGAGCATAAATAACTCACCTTTTCCAACAAAGGATTCAGGCAAAGGAAATACTTCTTCTACTTCTTGCTCAGCAGTTATTGGCCCACCTGCTGCAATGCGACCAACGAGGGGAATCATCCTTGTCTTATCGACAGGTGCCCCGTTTACCTCAGGGGTTAATTCAAGTGCACGGCCCTTGCTCTCATCGCGGCGGATGAAGCCTTTTTGTTCCAAGATCTCGAGCTGATATTTCACAGAGGCCGTGGAGGTCAGGCCAACGGCTGCGCCGATCTCTCGCATGGTGGGGGCATAGCCGTGTTCGGCCATGGCCACCTCTATTACGTTGAGGATCTCAGCCTGGCGGGTGGTTAAGCCCTGGGGGGTTTGTGTGCTCATGGATACAGGGTGACATAGATTGGGGAAAAATTCAAACATATGTTCGAATTTGACTTGCTATTTGTCAGTGGTGGGGTGTTTAATTACCTTATTCGAACAGTTGTTCGAATACCTTCCCCAAGGTAGTTCGCAGGAGAGAAAACTATGAGCACAGTGTCACTAGCTAGCAATACCAGTGTTTTACAAGGCTTTTCTAGCCCTTTCACACAATCGATCAATCCGTCCGGCGCATCAATAACTCGTCGTGGTCGACTAGCTCGCACTTTGTTCGTAGCTTCCTTGACCGTGGTCCTGGTGGCAGGTTTTGCTGCCCAATCAGGTGCTGGCGATGAAGTAGTGGCGACAACCTCTTATGTGAGCGTGGTTGTCCCCGGTGGGGCAACGCTCTGGTCTGTGGCATCTGCTTATGCAAGCGGTGATGTGCAGGCGATGGTTGAGGCGATCCGTGAGGCTAATAACTTGCGCGGCTATGACGTTCAAGCAGGGCAAAAGCTGCGTATTCCATCTGAGGGCTAGCCCCGACACGCCCTAGCAATCCCTTTTGCCTACTGAACAGGCAAACCCTCGAGATATGCTTTATAGTTCCTACTATATGTAGGGGTCAAGAGAAGAAATACTTCCATAACTAGTGTTTATAGGGTAGTTTTTCTCCTCCACTCAATACATCTAAAAGTTGGAATTTCTAGTATTTCGAAGGGAGACACGCCGAGATGATTTGCCCGTTCTGCCGATATGAAGATTCCCGTGTTGTGGACTCTCGTCCTATTGAAGATGGCACACAGATCCGTCGTCGACGTGAGTGCCCACAGTGCAGCCAAAGATTTTCAACCCAAGAAGTAGCTTTGCTCAACATCATCAAGCGAAGCGGTGCCACTGAGCCATTTAGCCGTGAGAAGGTCCTTGTGGGCGTTCGCAAGGCCTGTCAGGGCCGACCAGTTAATGAAGATGATCTAGTTTTGCTTGCTCAGCGCGTAGAAGAGACTCTACGTTCTACTGGTCAAGCAGAGATTGAAGCTCAAGAAGTTGGAATGGCCATCCTTGCGCCACTCCGAGAACTCGATGAGGTCGCTTACTTACGTTATGCCTCGGTGTACCGTAACTTTGCCTCCCTTGAAGATTTCGAAGGCGAGATCGCTCTACTGCGAGCTATACCTTCTAGCCATTCTCCGGCGCAATCGAATAAAAGTAATTCCCCAATTACTGAAAAAAGTACTACAGCAGCGACACAAAGTAATAAAACATTAATGAATCAGAACAACTAAAAGAAGACGGGGAACCACACATGTCAGAGACGGTTATCAACCGACCAGCGAAAATCAAGGCCCACAACACCATTAAAGGTAAGGGTCTGACTATCGAGCGTATCTACACCAAGGAAGGCGTACACCCATACGATGAAGTTAAATGGGAACGTCGCGATGTAGTACAGCAAAACTGGAGAACCGGTGAGACTGTTTTTGAACAACATGGCGTTGAATATCCAGACACATGGTCAGTGAACGCATCAACGATCGTTACAACAAAGTACTTCCGCGGCGCACTCGGTGCTGAAAATCGCGAATGGTCTTTGAAGCAAGTTATCGACCGCGTTGTATTGACATACACAAAGGCCGGTAAAGAGCACGGTTACTTTGCAACTGATAACGATGCACTTGTTTTTGAACACGAACTTACATACATGTTGATGCACCAGATCTTCTCTTTCAACTCACCAGTGTGGTTCAACGTTGGAACTAACCAACCACAACAGGTAAGTGCATGCTTCATCCTCTCTGTTGATGACACTATGGACAGCATCCTTAACTGGTATCGCGAAGAAGGAATGATTTTCAAGGGCGGCTCTGGAGCAGGTCTTAACCTCTCCCGTATTCGCTCATCAAAGGAGCTTCTCAAGTCCGGCGGAACAGCCTCTGGCCCAGTCTCATTTATGCGTGGCGCAGATGCCTCTGCAGGAACAATCAAATCTGGCGGTGCTACACGCCGTGCAGCAAAGATGGTTGTTCTAGATGTAGATCACCCAGATATTGAAGAGTTCATTGAGACTAAGGTCAATGAAGAAGACAAGATTCGCGCACTGCGCGATGCTGGCTTTGACATGGACCTAGGTGGAAAAGACATCATCTCTGTTCAGTACCAGAATGCAAATAACTCTGTTCGTCTATCGGACAAGTTCATGCAAGCTGTTGAAAAGGGAGAGCGCTTTGGTTTAACTGCTCGTTCAACTGGTGAAGTAATTGACACAGTGGATGCACGCGAGCTCTTCACAAAGATTGCACAAGCTGCATGGGCATGTGCTGATCCTGGAGTTCAATTTGATGACACCATCAATGATTGGCACACCACCCCAGAGACAGGTCGCATTAACGCATCAAATCCTTGCTCTGAATACATGTCACTAGATAATTCTTCTTGTAACTTGGCATCTCTTAACTTGATGAAGTTCCTAAAAGCAGATGGTTCATTTGATGCAAAAACATTTGGAAAAGCGGCAGAGCTGATCATCACCGCGATGGATATCTCAATCTGTTTCGCAGATTTCCCAACTGAGGCAATCGGTGACACAACTAAGGCATATCGCCAACTAGGTATTGGTTATGCAAACCTTGGAGCACTTCTTATGGCTTCAGGTCTTGCCTATGACTCAGAGGGTGGTCGCGCACTAGCTGGTGCCATCACATCATTGATGTCAGGTATTACTTACAAGCGCTCAGCAGAACTTGCTGGAATTGTTGGACCTTATGCAGGCTTTGCACAAAATGCTAAGCCACACGCTCGCGTTATGCGCAAGCATGCATCAGCATCATCTGCTGCAAAGTCAGAGACAACATTGGATCGCGATGTGTGGACTGAGGCTAATAAGGCCTGGGATGCATGTCTTTCAACGGGAGATAAGAATGGATGGCGCAATGCGCAGATCTCAGTTCTAGCTCCAACAGGAACAATCGGTCTGATGATGGATTGCGACACAACAGGTATTGAGCCTGACTTCTCTCTCGTTAAGTTCAAGAAGCTAGTCGGTGGCGGTTCAATGCAGATCGTTAACCAGACAGTGCCACAGGCTCTTGTAAAGCTGGGATATGCCCAAGAGACAGTAGAGGCAATCGTTGAGTTCATCGCAGCTAACGGTCACGTGATCGATGCTCCAGGGTTAAAGCTTGAGCACTATGAAGTATTTGATTGCGCACTAGGTCAGCGATCAATTGCTCCAATGGGCCACGTTCGCATGATGGCTGCCTGCCAGCCATTCCTCTCAGGTGCTATCTCAAAGACAGTAAACCTTCCTGAAGATGCAACTGTTGAAGAGGTTGAAGAAGTTCACATCGAAGCATGGAGAATGGGCATTAAGGCACTCGCTGTTTATCGCGATAACTGCAAAGTTGGCCAGCCTCTCTCTGATGGAAAAGCTAAGAAGAAGGAAGCAGTTGTTGAAGAAGCAGCAGCTCCAGTTCGAAAGCGTCTTCCAAAGGCACGTCCTGCAACAACAACATCATTTGCTGTTGGTGGCGCCGAGGGTTACATGACCGCTGGTGCATATGCAGATGGCGCACTTGGTGAGGTCTTCTTAAAGCTAGGTAAGCAGGGATCAACTCTTGCTGGAGTAATGGATGCGTTCTCAATTGCAGTATCAATTGGTCTGCAATACGGAGTGCCTCTAGAGACATTCGTAGAGAAGTTTACGAACTTGCGCTTTGAACCAGCAGGTATAACAGATGATGCAGATATTCGCATGGCACAGTCCATGATGGATTACATCTTCCGTCGCTTAGCACTTGACTACCTACCATTTGAACAACGCTCATCCATGGGTCTCTACACTGCAGCAGAGCGTGCAGCAGCCCTAGATAACGGCGGCGAGTACGCAGAGATTGCAAAGGAAACCGATACCCCAAAAGCAGTTGCGGCTGTGGCGGCTCCTGCGGTTGCAAGTAAGCCAGTTGTTGTAAAGATTGAAGCTGCGCCCCTAGCAGCAACAATCGGATCTTCATCTGATCTACTTGAATCAATGGGAATCAAATCTGATGCACCACTATGTATGACATGTGGCGTGAAGATGCGTATGTCAGGTGCTTGCTTTGTATGCGAAGGATGTGGAAACACATCTGGTTGCTCATAAGCAGTAGCTCATAAGTTTTAACCAACCCCGTTAAAAACCCCGTCAATCACTGCGATTGGCGGGGTTTTTTACTTTTAAAAGTAGGCTGCATCACAGAGTTACAGGGGTATCTCTCTTGTGACTACATCACAAGTAGTTCTCAGCAAGTTCTCTATCTTTATTGACCATATGGGTCCATTGTGTTCATGTAAGCAAGATTTCAACATTTAGTTGTATCTATAGCTTCCAGAAGCAGGTAAAGATCATGAGAATCAAGAGAAAGCTCACAGCGATCGTAGCTATGGCCATTATTGGCGCAGTTGGTTTAGCCCCTATGGCTAATGCAGCAACCCGTCCAACAACAGCACAAAAACTTCAATTGCAGTACTTAGTTGAAGAGGAGAAATTGGCAAGGGATGTGTATTTGTACTTTGCCACCAATGTGACCTCTAATAAGTTTGCAAATATTGCACGCTCAGAGCAGACACATATGGATCTCATTGGGACAGTTCTAAAGACATATAAGTACTTCAATCCAACCCTTACACGCGCACCTGGAGTTTTTCGCGATAAGACATTGCAATCTCTCTATACCGCCCTCACAGCTAAAGGCTCAACAGATATCTGGGCTGCCTATCAAGTAGGTATTGAGATTGAAAATCTGGATATTAGCGATATTCAAAACATGCTAGATGATGCAATGCCAGCTGATATGAAATATGCATTGGACCGACTGCTCAACGGATCAATTAATCACTTGGCTGCTTTTAGCCGCTAAATATGTAGTGAAACTCCCCGCCGACTTAGGGGTAGGCGGGGTTTTTCATGTTCACAGCAGGGCTTGGGGCGCAGTAGAATAAGCACGTTGTTTCCGGGGTCGATGTAATTTCGAACCGGCGGTTATAGTCCGCGACCCGATGCCAGCCAGGTATCGGTTGACTCAGTGAAATTCTGGGACCGACGGTTAAAGTCCGGATGAGAGGAAACCAACAAAGGGTAGGTTTGTGCCTACCTTCTTTGTGCATTTCTTTTTGCACCCACCCCGGTTACTCGTTTCTTGAGTCGGGGGTTTTTTTATGGAGCACACAGTTGCAATGCAACGTGCCATTGCCCTTGCCGAAAAGGGCTTAGGTAAAACCGCACCGAACCCCATTGTTGGCGCAGTAATTATTGATGCTGCAGGAAAGGTTGTCGGTGAAGGTTTTCATGATCGTGTGAGCTCTCCAGATCATGCTGAAGTTGTTGCTATTAAGGCAGCTGGAGATAAAGCAAAAGGTGCAACGATTGTTGTTTCACTAGAGCCTTGCAACCACACGGGCAGCACAGGCGCGTGTGTTCAAGCCATTATTGATGCAGGTATTACAACTGTTGTCTTTGCAGTTGCAGACCCCAATGAAAAGGCGGCCGGGGGAGCAGATGCTCTACGAGCAGCAGGTGTCACTGTTATTGGTGGAGTGCTTGAAGCCGAAGCTGCATTTTCTAACCGTGCATGGCTGATGAAGATTAGGAAGAACCGTCCATTTTTCACATGGAAAGTTGCAGCAACTCTCGATGGCAAAGTCGCAGCTGCCGATGGAACTTCTAAGTGGATTACAAATGAGACATCACGGGGCGATGTGCAGGTGCTGCGCCGCCAAGCAGATGCAATCCTTGTTGGCACTAACACTGTTATTGTCGATAACCCACACTTGATTCCACGGGGAGAGTTTGCAGGGTATGCAGGCAATCCGATTCGCGTTGTTTGCGGGGAGCAAGAGCTTCCAAAGGGTGCTGCTGTTTTTGACTCTGCTGCCCAGACCGTTGTTGTTAAGTCAAAAGACTTGGATGTCTTGGTGGAAAAACTGAATGAATTAGGTGTTAATCACGTCTTTGTCGAAGCCGGGCCAACCCTGGCATCTGCCATGGTGGATCACTGCTTGATGGATGAGCTTGTGATCTATCAGGCCCCAACGTTTTTAGGCACAGGCAAGCACTTCTTTGCCTTTGATTACCCAACCACGATTACTGATCAAATGCGGATGGATCACATCAGCACCCAGGTTCTAGATGGCGATGTTAAATCCGTTTATCGCATTAGGAACGGTGAGTGATGTTTACAGGACTCATTGGCGAACTAGGTTCAATTACCTCAATTGAAAAGAGCGAGAGCTCTGCTGTTTTCACAATTAATGCCCCAAAGTTGATTAGTCAGATTTCGATGGGCGATTCTGTTGCAGTCAATGGCGTGTGTTTAACTGCCACAGCTATCTCTGCCAGCGTTTTTAGCGCAGATGTCATGGTTCAAACTCTTTCTCTTACATCACTCTCACAACTCTCAGTTTCTAGCCCAGTTAACCTAGAACTAGCTGCGCAGTTAAATGCGCGCATGGGTGGGCATATGGTGCAGGGACATGTTGATGGTGTGGCAAAGGTCGTTGGGTTAACACCAGGAGATAAATGGGCGCAGTTTGATATTACTGTGCCGGCGCATCTTGCTAAATACATTGTTAACCAAGGATCTATCTGCCTAGATGGAGTGTCACTGACCGTGGGAGGCATTGATGATTCAAACAATGTTGTCACAGTCTGGTTGATCCCAGAGACTTTAGCGGCCACCAATCTTTCAGGGAAAAAAGCTGGAGATTTAGTCAACGTGGAAGTTGATGTTCTAGCCAAATATGTGGAGCGATTATTGGCTAAGGGGGATAAGTGATGAGTAATCTTCAAAGTGCCCTTGATGCTTTTAAGAACGGTGATCTGATTATTGTTACAGATCATGCCGATCGTGAAAATGAAGGCGATTTGATGATGTTGGCAGAAAAGGCCACGCCTGAAAAGGTGGCCTTTATGGTGCGCCACACAACTGGAATTTTATGTGTTGCACTCACACAAGAGCGTGCACGCAAACTGCGTCTGCCGTTGATGGTTGAAGAAAACCAAGATTCAAAAAAGACTGCCTTTACTGTTTCTGTTGATTACAAGGTGGGACTCACTACTGGAGTAAGTGCCACAGAGCGGGCTAACACTGCCCGTGCTTTGGCTGATAACAGCGTGCAGTACTCAGATTTCATCCGCCCAGGACATGTCTTTCCATTGATTGCCGATAAGGGTGGCCTAGCTGCGCGCGGTGGTCATACCGAGGCAGGAGTAGCGCTAGCGCAATTAGTTGGAGCACAGCCCCTAGCTCTTCTTTCTGAAATAGTAAATGAAGATGGCTCAATGGCACGTGGGCAATCCCTTTTAGATTTTGCAGCTAAGCATTCAATTCCGATGGTCTCTATTGAAGAGCTAGTTGCTATTGCACCAGTGATCAGTGAAGTGAAATCTGAGTTTGAGTTCCTTTGGGCTGATCTGCCGCTGCGCGGTGGAATGTGGAAGATTGCTACTTATCCGGGCTTGCGACAAAGAGAACATGCTGTGCTCTCCTTTGGCACAGCTGCCACCACACCATTAGTTCGCATTCACTCTGAGTGCTTCACAGGAGATGTTGTTCATTCCCAGCGCTGTGATTGCGGTGAACAGCTAGAGCAATCAATCTCTTTGATTCAACAACATGGCTATGGCTTCATTGTTTATCTGCGCGATCATGAGGGCCGTGGAATTGGACTTACAGAAAAGATCATGGCCTATCAACTACAAGATAAAGGCATGGACACCATTGAGGCCAACCTGCATTTAGGCCATGAGATCGATGCCCGTGATTGGTCTGATGCAATTGCAATTATTGAGTCCCTTGGACTCTCACACTTACAACTGCTCACTAATAACCCTAAAAAAGTTGATGCTCTGAAAGAGGCTGGGATTGCAGTAATTCAAAATCCTTTAGTGATTGCTAGCAATGAATTTAATGAGAAGTACTTAGCAACAAAGCAAGAAAAGCTTGGCCACACTCGAGGAGGCAAATAAATGGCAGGACATGCACCAACTATCGGTATTAAGCCACTTCCAGGGGCCAAGGTCGCCATCATTTCTTCCTCATGGCATCTAGATATTTGTAATGACTTAATTGCAGGTGCCAAGCGCGCATTAACGCAGGCCCAGGTTGGCACCGTGGAAGTCCAGTTCGTTCCTGGCTCATTTGAGATTCCACTTGCTGCCCAATATGCATTTGAAGCTGGTTTTGATGCTGTGGTGGCGCTGGGCCTTGTTTTAAAGGGTGAAACACCACATTTTGATTATGTCTGCCAAGGTGTCACACAAGGTGTTATCGATGTTTCACTTAAACACTCAAAGCCCATTGGTTATGGCGTATTGATGTGTAATGATCTGGATCAAGCAATTGATAGATGTGGTCGCCCAACAAGCAAAGAAGATAAGGGCTATGACAGCGCAGTTGCTGCGCTAGAGCTTTTGCATCTACAAAAGAAGCGTTAGGCGTTTCCTTCACCTCATTAAAAAGGCTATATATCCGAGCCACTAAGGTTGGCCCATGAGCGATATGTCCAAGAAAGTGCGTGAAGCACTGGACGTCGCCGTTGATGCAATTGGTGGATCAGCACGTGAAGGCCAGATTGAAATGGCAGAAGCTGTTGCTAACGCCTTAACTGATCGTCATCACTTAATGGTTCAAGCTGGAACTGGAACCGGAAAATCACTTGCTTATTTGATTCCGGGAATTGTGCACGGGCGAAAAGTATTAGTAGCAACTGCCACCTTGGCGCTGCAGCGCCAGTTAGTAGATAGAGATTTGCCGGCAGTTGTTCCAGCCCTTGAAAAGCTGCTCGGACGTGAAGTTACCTATGCAATCTATAAAGGTGTTGGAAACTATGTCTGCCTGCAAAAGATGAATAGTGAAGATGTTGATCCTGATGCTGAGTTAGTCATGGATGTTTCATCCCTTGAAAAAGATGCCAAGCGTTTAATTGCATGGGCTAAGACGCCTGGTGTTTCAGGGGATAGAGATGATGCACCTGAAGTAGATAGGCGAGTGTGGGCAGCTAATAGTGTTTCAGGGCGTGAGTGCGTAGGAGCAGATGTCTGCGCTTTTGGTTCACAGTGCTTTGCGGCAAATGCTAAAGGTAAAGCGCAAACTGCAGATGTAGTTGTTACAAACCACACCTTGCTAGCCATTGAGATTATGGATCTGCATCCCATTTTGCCTGAGCGAGATTGCATTATTTTGGATGAGGCGCATGAGTTTATGGATAGAGCAACACAGGCTGTTACAGATGAACTGACTTCAGGTCGCGTTCTGCGAGCTGCTGCCATGGCCCGCAAGTTCATGCCGGGCAAGCTGGCAGATGCTTTTCATAAAGCGGCCAATGATTTTCATGAGTCCATGGTTGATTACGGGGAATCTGTGCGCAGTGAACTGGGTTCACAGGGTCGCCTAGAGGAGATTCCGCAATCGCTGGAATCACCGATTCGAAAGGTCAGGGAATCGGCGCAAGCAATCGTGCAATCACTTACTGCCGATGATGAGATTATCGATACCGATGTAATGGCTGAGCGGGCACGTGTTAAAGGTGCGGTCAATGAAGTATCAACAACTGCTGCCACGCTATTAAAACTCGGTGATGGCTTAGTTCTTTGGTATGAACCAACGTTTTCTACCTTGCACTTAGCACCACTCTCAGTCTCAGATGTCTTGCGCGAGAACATGCTCAAGCAGACTCCCGTTATTGCCACCTCTGCGACGTTAACTGTTGGCAACTCCTTTAACTCATTAGCTAAAAGCATTGGTTTTATTGTGGGAGAGGATTTAAATGCCGAACTCTCTGAAGGTGAATTAGATCCAGGCAACGTGCAGATGTTAGACGTGGGATCACCTTTTGATTTTGCTAATCAAGGCGTTCTCTATATGCCAAAGCACTTGCCAGAACCAGGCAGAGATGGCCCCAGCATCGAAGTACTCACAGAGTTAGGTGAGCTCATTGATGCTGCCGGTGGGCGCACCTTGGCCCTGTTTTCTTCATGGCGCGGTGTGGAGGCAGCAGATGCGCACTTGCGCAAAGTATTAGCTGAACTTCCTATCAAGATCATCACGCAAAAGCGCGGAGATGCTGTGGGTCCACTCGTTGCCCGCTTTGCAAAAGATGAAACTTCAGTTCTTCTTGGCACGATGTCGCTTTGGCAAGGCGTTGATGTGCCAGGAAATAGTTGCATCCTTGTTGCCATCGATCGCATTCCTTTTCCACGTCCAGATGAGCCGGTGATGTCAGCACGTGCATCACAAGCAGATGCCGCTGGTGGAAGTGGTTTTATGCAGGTTTCACTGCCAAGGGCTGCGTTGCTACTTGCTCAGGGCACGGGGCGACTTATTCGCTCTGTTGATGATCGGGGAGTAGTTGCGATTTTAGATTCGCGCATTGTTACTAAGCGATATGGAAGTGTGTTGCTCAATTCAATGCCACCGCTGTGGCGCACATCAGATAAGGCCGTGGTGCAAGATTCTCTAAAGCGCTTGAACGAGTCCCTTTAAGGTTGGCCAGGACTTTTCAAAACTAGGGTGAAGTGTTAATTCATCCACTTCATCTATTTCAACCCAGCGCACTTCATGGGATTCATCATTGAGCTCGCGGGCTACTAACTCATCTGTTGCATGGGCAATGACAGTGTCATAGCGCCAACTACCGTGATCATCGCTAAAAGTTTGAATGGGAGTTAAGTGCACTGGATCAATTCCTGTTTCCTCTTTTGCCTCCCGAATTGCAGCTTCTAATACAGATTCATGACTATCGCGGGCACCACCTGGGATTCCCCAGGTGTCACCGTTGTGAACCCAAGGGGCGCGATGTTGCAAAAGGATTTGTGTGCCACGCACTAAAAGGATTCCAGCTGCCCCGTTAAGGCCCCAGTGCTTATTGCCGCAGGCGCATTGGATCCATCCATCTCCATCGCGCGCGCTCATGAACTAAGAGTGTCACAACTATCCACAGTTAGCCCAGCCAGCACAGGGATTAGTCCCTGCACACACTTATCGTGCCTGCACATGAAGCGCTTATTAGTTCTCATCCTTTTCATATCTCTTTCCACCCCCGCTGCGGCAACTGCTGATTGCGAAACAACGGCCTGCGTTGATGTTTTTACACAAAATAACCAGATCATCATTACCGCTAAAAAAGGTGATGGCGGGGCGGTAGTTAAAAAGCGCACGGTAGTTGCGCCAACTCCCAAGCCAACGCTGTGGTTTCCTCCTAAACCAAAAGCTGTGCCCGTTGTTAAACGCAGCTATAAACCTCGGGTGCGAGTGAAAAAAATAGTAACTACCAGCGTGAATTTAAGTGATCGTTTAATCAAAATGGTTCCAACGGCCACCATCGCATATCAACCAGAGTTTGAAGCGCTGGTGCATGTGCCAGTTATTTTTTGGTGTGATCTACCCACTCTCTTTCAATCTCGCGTCGACATCATTGGTGAAGTTATCGATGTGGTGCTTCGCCCTGGCTTTGCATGGCAGTGGGGGGATGGGGAAGTTTTCCAAACAACTGAACCAGGTGCACCTTTTCCTAATCAAAAAGTTACTCACACCTATAAGCGACCTGGTACTTACTACATCACTTTGATTGCCACATGGAATGGCAACTTCAAACACAACGGTGCTACGCGCGCCATTACCGGAACTATCAAAATCCCATCTTTTGCAGTTATCACCGTGGTATCTGCTAACTCAACCTTTACGAAATGAGTGCCTAATGACTACTGACTATGAAGATCTCTCCATTACATCCCTTCCACTTGCAAGTGATAAGGACTTTGTTGCACTAGTTACTAGTTTTAGCGTTGATCCAGATAGTCCAGACCTTTCCTTCATGCAACGTGATGGGGCAACAGCAGTTATTGATTTAGCAACAGAGTTTGAAAAATATGGCGTGGCCAGTAATCCAGATTTAATAGCTAGGGTCATAGGACGCTTAAGTGATATTCAAGTGCGAGATTTTGCACTTGGCACACACAATGGCGAAAGCTTTGAAACCTATTGGAGGATGTGGCATTACTTGCTGCAAATTGCACCTGTGGGCTTTGTGGCACCTGTTGCTACATTGTTTGCAACCCTTGCCTATGAGCGCTCTGATACGCCACTTGCTTATCGCTCCCTTGATCGCGCTAGCGCAGATGCCCCTGGTTACTCATTAACAATATTGCTGCGTAGAGTTTTTGATTCAGGCTGGCCCGCCAATGCTTTTGCGGCCATGCGCATAGAGCTGCACCCCAAGGTCACCGCTGGGATTTTTGACTAAGCCAGCTCCTCTGTTATATTTGCCCCAGGTCACGAGTTCTAGTGTTTAGCCCCGGCTTACTAGACGGCAACCCTCCACCACGGTGGGGTGCTCCGGGTGAAGACCAGATCGACTAGCACAACGCAGTCGATAAGCGTGGAACACCTCATTCCACTAGTTATGCCCCTTGTTGGCATATCTATTTTTAGGTGTTCCCATAACTGGGAGGAATTACTTACATGTCAACCTTTTCACTTGAAGAAGCAGCTTTCGAAACGCGTCAAATACACACCGGACAAGTTGCTGATCCGACAACAGGAGCACGTGCACTTCCTCTGTATCAAACCACTGCATATCAATTCCGAGATACAAAGCATGCAGCAGATCTTTTTGGTTTGGCAGAGCTAGGCAACATCTATACCCGCATCATGAATCCAACTCAAGATGTTGTTGAAAAGCGCATCGCATCATTAGAAGGTGGCGTTGCTGCTCTTCTTCTTGCTTCAGGTTCTGCTGCCACAACTTTTGCAGTCTTAGCTGTTGCAACTGCAGGAGATCACATCGTTTCATCAAAGTATCTCTATGGTGGAACATATAACTTGTTCCATTACACATTGCCAACATTTGGTGTTGAAGTTACTTTTGTTGATAATCCTAATGATCCTGCGGAATGGGCAAAGGCAGTTCGCCCTAATACCAAGGCGTTTTTTGGTGAGACAATCTCAAATCCAAATAACGATATTTTAGATATTGCAGCAGTGGCAAAGGTTGCTCATGAAAATCATGTGCCATTGATTGTTGATAATACTGTGGCAACTCCATATGTTATTAAACCAATCGAATTTGGTGCAGATGTGGTTGTTCACTCGGCAACGAAGTTTCTTGCCGGTCATGGAAATGCAGTAGTGGGTGCCATTGTTGATTCAGGTAACTTTGACTATGCGCGCTATCCTGAAAAGTTCAAAAGCTTTAATACTCCAGATCCTTCCTATCACGGCCTTGTTTATGCCCAAGCCCTAGGAGTTGGCAGTGCATTTGGTGCCAACTTGGCCTATATCTTCAAGATTCGCCTGACTTTGCTGCGCGATATTGGAGCTGCCGTGAGCCCATTTAATGCATGGTTGTTGGCTCAAGGACTAGAGACTCTGACACTTCGCATGAAACAACATTTGGAAAATGCCAAGGCCGTTGCAACATGGCTGGAGAGCCACCCACAGGTTGAGAAAGTTCATTTCTCTTCCCTTCCTAGCAACTCCTATAACAAACTAGCTACCAAGTATGCACCTAAGGGTTCAGGCTCAGTCTTCTCCTTTGAAATCAAGGGTGGGATAGAGGCTGGAAAGAAGTTTGTTGAAGGCTTGAGCTTGCACTCCCACGTTGCAAATATCGGTGATGTGAGATCACTTGTTATTCATCCAGCATCGACGACCCATTCACAACTATCGGCAGAAGAGTTACTCAATGCCGGTGTGAAACCTGGCTTAATCCGTTTATCTGTTGGTCTTGAAGATATTGAAGATATCAAGGCAGATCTTGCAGATGGTTTTGCTGCCGCTAAGTAAATGTCACAGATAATCACTTCGGTTACCGGGGCATGGCTTGAAGACCATGCACCCGGTGATCGGCGCTTTCTAAAGATTGGTGATGTTGGACTTGAAGATGGTGAAGTACTCAAAGATGTGACTATCGCCTATCAAAGCTGGGGCGAGTTAAATGAAAATGAAGATAATGCCATTTTAGTAAATCATGCAATGACAGGTTGGTCAGATGTCACCGGTTGGTGGCCATCAATGGTGGGTCCTGGATTGCCATTTGATACAGATAAATATTTTGTTGTCTGTCCTAATGTTATTGGTGGATGTCAGGGATCAACCGGGCCCTCAACTATTTCACCTGATGGAAAGAGATATGGCTCTCGATTTCCATCGCTGACGATTCGCGACATGGTCAATGCTGAAATTCAATTTAGTGATGTGCTAGGAATTGATAAATATCGCTTAGCTGTTGGGCCATCCTTGGGGGGAATGCGTTCATTGGAATGGGCAGTGCAGTTGCCACACCGTGTTGGTGCAATCTGCACGATTGGTTCTTCAGCAGTTGCCACAGGAGATCAGATCGGCACATGGTCCATTGAACTGCGGGCAATAAAGAGTGATCCCAACTTCAATGACGGTGATTACTACGAACAAGAGCGTGGACCTAGTGAAGGCATGGGAATCGCACGTCGTATTGCCCATCTGACCTATAGAACTGAAGCTGAGATGGATATTCGATTTGGCCGAGAACTACAAGGTGATGACACGGGCCGCTATGCCGTGGAGTCATACCTAGATCATCAGGCAGATAAGTTGGGCAAACGCTTTGATGCCAATACCTATATCGCCCTGACTGAGGCGATGATTTCTCATGACATAGGCCGTGAGCGCGGAGGAGTCGTTGCCGCCCTTGAATCCATCACTATTCCTGTTGTTGCCGTCTCCATTGACACCGATCGTCTCTTTCCTGTGCGATTACAGGCTGAGATCGCCGACTTTGCACCTCATGCCGCCCCCTTAGTGCGGATTTCATCGCCATTTGGCCACGATGGCTTCCTGGTGGAGGTCGAATCTGTTGGAAATGTGATCAGACAGGCCTTGGAATTAGCTAAATAGGGGGCAAATTATCACTTTTGGATGTGCATTTACCCCCATGAATAAATTATAATATAGCCATCGCATCAGCGCGCTCGCTGAGAAAACCAAAGGATAATTGTGGCTGTATTTAGTGCGCTCAAAAACAAGGTGTCAAAGAAAGCTGTTACAAAAAAAGCTGCACCTGTGAAGAAAACCGCTGCTAAAAAAGCAGCACCAGCGAAAAAGAGCGCGCCAGTAAAGAAAGCAGCTGCAAAAAAGAGCGCACCTGCCAAGAAGAGTGTTGCTAAAAAGGCGGCGCCAGTTAAAAAGGCAGCCCCTGCGAAAAAAAGCGCACCAGCAAAGATTGCAGTAAAGAAAGATTTAGCGGCTAAAGATGTTCAAGCAATTGTTGATGCTAAAAACGCCGTATTGCGCCAGCATGAAGTTCAAGCAGAGCTAGAAAAGCGCGGCGTCACATCGATCAACCGCATTCCAAAGAAAGTTGATAAAGATTTAGTTGATGAAGCACGTGCATTAGCAACGCAAGTTCCAGTGATTGTTGAAAAACTTCGCAAGTCTGGTCTGGGCACACCTTCTCGTATTTTGAAAAAGAGCGACTACGCACTTATTGAACCAAAAGTGGCGCCAGTTGTTGCACCAAAGATTGATGCTAAGACTGGTAAAGCAGTTAAAGTAAAAATCAATGGCGAAGAAGTAGAGGTAGAAGAAGTAGAGCTAGAAGATGTTGAGGTTTTGATTAAGGAAGCTGTCGAAATTATTGATGGCGAAGAAGATAAGGGCAACCAACCACGCGTTGTTAACTTAGCTGAAGATACTTCTGGAAATGAAGAAAATGCCTTCACGTTAAAGGCCTCTGAAGAAGATGACGCACCTGTCCAGACAGTTATGACCGCTGGTGCTACTGCAGATCCTGTGAAGGACTATTTGAAACAGATTGGCCGTGTTGCGCTATTGAACGCAGAGCTTGAAGTAGAGCTTGCTACACGCGTAGAAGCTGGTCTTTTTGCTGAGGCAAAGATTAAAGATGAGAAGAAGATTGAGAAGAAACTCAAGCGCGAACTTGAATGGCTTGTTGAAGATGGAAAGCGCGCAAAGAATCACTTGCTCGAAGCTAACCTTCGTCTCGTTGTTTCTCTTGCAAAGCGCTACACCGGTCGTGGAATGCTTTTCCTTGACCTTATTCAAGAAGGTAACTTAGGTTTGATCCGCGCAGTTGAGAAATTCGACTACACAAAGGGCTATAAGTTCTCCACCTATGCCACTTGGTGGATTCGCCAGGCAATTACTCGTGCGATGGCTGACCAGGCCCGCACCATCCGTATTCCTGTGCACATGGTGGAAGTTATTAATAAGTTGGCACGTGTTCAGCGCCAGATGCTTCAAGATCTTGGTCGTGAACCGACCCCAGAAGAGTTAGCAAAAGAGCTGGATATGACACCTGAAAAGGTTGTCGAAGTTCAAAAGTATGGCCGTGAACCTATTTCACTTCACACACCACTGGGTGAAGAAGGCGATAGCGAGTTCGGTGATTTGATCGAAGACTCTGAAGCTGTTGTTCCAGCTGATGCGGTTTCATTCACATTATTGCAAGAGCAGTTGCACTCAGTTCTAGATACGCTCTCAGAGCGTGAAGCTGGTGTGGTTGCAATGCGATTCGGTTTAACTGATGGTCAACCTAAGACTTTGGATGAAATTGGAAAGGTCTATGGCGTTACACGTGAGCGTATTCGCCAGATTGAATCCAAGACAATGTCAAAGTTACGTCACCCATCGCGCAGCCAGGTCTTGCGCGATTACTTGGATTAATCCATGACTAATGCACGAATCTTTATTAACCCGGTAAGTGGCTCAATTAAGATTATTGGTGCAGT
The DNA here is from genome assembly GCA_937888825.1 of uncultured Actinomycetes bacterium. Taxonomy (GTDB): domain Bacteria; phylum Actinomycetota; class Actinomycetes; order Nanopelagicales; family Nanopelagicaceae; genus Planktophila. The sequence goes on from CALBFE010000099.1 coordinate 24,700, forward strand.
TGATTTCGTTGACCGCGAGGGCAACGTTCTTGAAACTAAAGAGAATGTGAAGTTTTGCGGCTGCGGTTTATCACAAGAAAAACCCAACTGCGATGGATCACACAGAGATAAGGCAGTAGAGAAAGATTAGTTAGAAGAAACCTCGACGAGCTTTTCGCTCTCATCGACAATCTTTGCAGCAACGCTCTTTAGCTTTTCGGCATATTCCTTGCCATGGTGGGCACAGAACATCAGTTCTCCGCCGTTTAAAAGCACAGCGCGAACATAAGCCTGGGCGCCGCATCGATCGCAACGGTCAAGGGCGTTAAGAGGTACTGATTCAAGCATCACTTGTTCTGACATATCTCTCTCCGTTCGTGCGTTGTGTCTTACTTCCTATGGAACATCAAACCATGTCTGGATATTCCCCGCTCGTTAAAATTAAATTATTTTCCTTTAATTGATGTTAATTAGCTGTGGAAATATCGATATTTCCAGTATCACCAGGCTTTTCGGCGCGCTTGCGGGTGATACGAGGTTGTGGGCGATAACCTTTGGCCCCGTGGCCGAAAAAGATATTGCGACAAATGTGCAGGATAGCTATACCGCAAAGGATCTAGCGGTACTTGAAGGCCTCGATGCCGTTCGCAAGCGCCCAGGTATGTATGTCGGCTCCACTGATTCACGCGGCCTCATGCACTGCTTGTGGGAAATCATTGATAACTCGGTAGATGAGTCACTTGCCGGGCATTGTAAGAAAATTGAAATTAATCTTGAATCAGATGGCTCCGTTGAAGTCCATGATGATGGTCGCGGAATTCCTGTTGATAAAGAACCTAAGACTGGTTTAACTGGTGTTGAAGTTGTTTTAACTAAATTACATGCTGGTGGAAAATTCGGTGGCGGCTCATACGCGGCCTCTGGTGGTCTGCACGGTGTGGGTGCCTCTGTTGTTAACGCACTTGCCTCTCGTCTTGATGCTGAAGTTGATCGCGATGGCAAGATTTACTGGATGTCATTCCAACGTGGAGTTGCAGGCATATTTGATGGTGATGGACCAAAGGCGCCATTTGAACCAAAATCAGGCTTACGTGTCATTGGCAAAATCTCTAGCAAAGTTACTGGTACACGCATTAAGTGGTGGAGTGATCGCCAGATTTTCCTCAAAGAGGCCGAACTTGATTTAGAAGAGGTTTATGCACGTGCTCGCCAGACTTCATATCTTGTTCCAGGCTTAACGCTCATTGTTAATGACAATCGCTCAAAGACAAAGACAACTGAAACTTTCTTCCATAAGAGTGGAATCACTGAATACTGTAATTTCCTACAACCCGATGAAGCTGTGGGCGACGTAATCCGCATCTATGGAACTGGCCATTATCAAGAGACTGTGCCTGTTCTAGATGATAAAGGCCATATGGTTTCAACAGAAGTAGAGCGCGATATGGAAGTAGATATCGCTATGAAGTGGGGCGATGGTTTTGAAACCACCCAGCGCTCATTCGTAAACATCATTGCAACACCTAAGGGTGGAGCCCACGTGCTGGGCTTTGAACGCGCTCTGGTCAAGGTTGTTAACGAAGCGCTGCGCTCGACCAAAACACTTGCCAATAAAGAAATCGACGTCGTTAAAGATGACGTCATTGAAGGTTTAACTGCTGTTGTCACAGTTCGTATGTCTGAACCACAGTTTGAAGGTCAGACGAAGGAAGTTCTAGGAACTGCTGCTGCCACACGCATTGTTTCTGCTGTTGTCGCAGATAAAATGAAAGAGTATTTCAATACTTCTAAGCGCATTGATAAAGCTAATGGCCGCCTTGTTCTTGAGAAGATTGCTGCAGCGTCTCGCACACGTATTAGTGCCCGTGCGCATAAAGATCTGCAGCGCCGCAAGAACGCTTTGGAATCATCTTCTCTTCCAACAAAACTCTCTGATTGTCGTTCAGAGGATGTCACTCGCACAGAGTTATTCATCGTTGAAGGCGATTCAGCCCTTGGCACAACCAAGGCAGCACGTAACTCCGAGTTCCAAGCGATTTTGCCTATTCGTGGAAAGATTCTTAACGTTCAGAAGGCTTCACTCTCACAGATGCTAGAAGACAAAGAGTGCGGATCAATTATTCAGGTAATTGGTGCCGGCTCTGGCAAGTCATTCGAGCTAGATGAAGCCCGTTACGGTCGCATTATCTTGATGTCAGATGCTGATGTTGATGGTGCTCACATTCGCTGCTTGTTACTTACTTTGATGTATCGCTATATGCGCCCGCTCATTGATGCTGGCCGTGTGTTTGCTGCAATCCCACCTCTACACCGCCTTGAAGTTATGGGCGGAGGAGGCAAGAAGGGTGAATACATCTACACCTATAGCGATGATGAGATGAAAAAAATTACTGCAGATTTAAAGAAGAGCGGAAAACGCTGGAAAGAACCTATGCAGCGCTATAAAGGTCTGGGTGAAATGGATGCAGATCAGCTGCGCGAAACAACCATGGATCCAGATGCCCGCACATTGCGCCGTATTACAGTCTCTGACGCTTCCGCTGCTGAGGCGATGTTTGAACTATTGATGGGTAGTGATGTTGCCCCACGCAAGGAGTTCATTGCTAATGCCGAGATTGATCGCGAACATATCGACGCCTAAAGGCTCTTTATGGGGTTCGAACTAATAAATTCTGTACAATTTAACTATGGTGAGTTTTGATCTCAAGCATTTATTTTTTGCAATTTTCGCTGGATTATGCGCCTACGCTTTTGGGCGTCGTGTGTTGCCTTGGATGCTCCTTGGTTACTTTGGGACATTTTGGATTTTACTGGCCCTAATGCTGTCTCCTAAAAATCCTCGAACACCAATTAAGCAGTGGAATCCAATTACGGAGTTAAAGCGAAAAGAAAAAGGTTAGTTTTAGTCAATAGAAACTAAGTCGAAGTACTCTTCTTTCCAAAGATCTTCATCACCATCTGGCAACAAAATAACGCGCTCAGGCTTAAGTGATTGCACAGCGCCTTCATCGTGAGAAACCATGATTACAGAACCTTGATATTCAGCTAACGCTCCAAGGATTTCAGCGCGAGATGCTGGATCTAAGTTATTTGTTGGCTCATCTAGGAGCAATACGTTTGCGGCAGATACAACCAGAACAGCTAGAGCAAGTCGAGTTCGTTCCCCACCAGATAAGACCTTGACTGGTTTGTGAACATCATCGCCAATGAAAAGGAAAGAACCTAGAGTGTTACGAGCTTCAGGTTCACGCAGATCTGGGGTTGCAGACATCATGTTCTCAAGAACTGTGCGCTCAAAATCTAGGGATTCATGTTCCTGGGCGTAGTAACCGATTTTCAAGCCATGGCCCTGTTCAACTTTTCCAGTATCAGATTCAAGTTCGCCAGCCAGAATTCTAAGAAGTGTTGTTTTTCCCGCACCGTTAAGACCAAGGATTACAACGCGAGAGCCCTTATCAATCACACATGAAACATCGGTAAAGATTTCAAGTGAGCCGTATGACTTTGAAAGCTCTTCTCCAGAGAGGGGAGTCTTGCCACATGGGGCAGGAGTTGGAAAGCGCAGACGTGCAACTTTGTCATTGACTCGAACATCTTCAAGACCACTGCGAAGCTTTTCAGCTCTACGTAACATGCCCTGGGCCGCAGTTGCCTTCGATGCCTTTGCACGCATCTTCTCGCCCTGCTTCTGCAAAATCTCTGCGCGCTTTTCAGCGTTAGCGCGCTCTTTCTTGCGGCGGTGCTCATCTTGCTCGCGCTGTAATAAGTAAGCCTTCCAACCCAAGTTATATACATCGATGACATTTCGGTTGGCATCAAGATAGAAAACCTTGTTCACAACGGTTTCAATCAAGTTAACATCGTGGGAAATGATGACAAGGCCGCCGGAGTATTTAGCTAAAAACTCACGCAGCCATATAATTGAGTCAGCATCTAAGTGGTTCGTTGGTTCATCGAGCAGTAGCGTTTCAGCGCCACTAAAGAGAATGCGGGCTAACTCAATACGGCGGCGTTGACCACCAGAGAGAGTGGAAAGCTCATGTGCAAAGACAGCTTCAGTAACTCCTAATGATGTTGCAATCGCTTCTGCTTCAGCAGTTGCTGCATAACCACCTGCGGCGCTGAACTCATGTTCAACACGGGTGTAGCGATCCATTGCTTTTTCTAGAGTCTCACCCTGGGCCGTTGCCATCTCTTCTTCAACTGCCCTCATACGATGTGAAATCTGATCTAAATCACGGGCAGAGAGAATACGTTCGATTACTGTGCCAGGTTGATCACCTGTGCGGGGATCTTGCGGCAAGTAACCGATTTTTCCTGTGCGATTGACGACGCCACCTGCAGGCATAGTTTCACCTGCTAATACTTTTGCCAGAGTTGATTTACCAGCACCGTTTCGACCAACAAAACCAATGCGGTCACCGCTATTGATGCGCACAGTTACGCCCTTAACGAGCAGGCGAGCACCGGCTCGAAGTTCTAGCGCTTGGGTTGAAATCACGCCGTAGTTTAACGCTTAGAGCTTAGGCAGCGCCAATTCGAGTTTTTCTAGGTGTAGCAAATGATTTACCGACTGCAGTTAACTCATCTGAAACCTGTGCTTTGATCGCATCTTCGCTTTTTAGCAGTTTTGTCAGTTCAGCGATAGTTGATTTTAACTCTTTTTGCTCAGTTTCAAGTTCTAGCTTACTCATTTTAGTTAAACGACGAAGTGGCATATCCAAGATATAGGTTGTTTGTTCATCGTTTAACTTAAAGTCCTTCATTAACTTCTCTTTAGCAACTGCTGCATCATCGCTGCCGCGGATAATCTTGATGACCTTATCGATATCGATAATCGCCTTTAAGAGTCCATCAACAAGAGTTAAACGTCCTTCAGCTTTGGCTTTGCGGAACTCAGAGCGACGACGAACAACTTCAATGCGGTGCTCGATAAAGACTTTAAGAAGCTCTTTTAACCCAAGAGTCTGTGGCTTGCCCTTAACCAATGCCACAGCATTGATTGAAAAGGCATCTTCCATTGGGGTTAGCGCATAAAGCTGTTCTAGAACTGCCTCTGGTTCAAAGCCGTTCTTGATTTCAATAACTACATTTGTGCCAGTCTGACCATCGGTTAAATCGATGATGTCGCTGATGCCAGCAATTTTTTTGGCCTTAACAAGGGCTGCGATGCGTTCAACAACTTTCTCAGGTCCAATGGTGAAGGGAAGTTCTTTAATAACAATTCCCATTTTGCGCGTGGAAACCTTTTCAATCTCAACGCTGGCACGGACTTTAAATGAACCTTTACCGGTTGCATAAGCCTCGCGCACACCATCTAGACCAACTAGTTCACCCCCGGTTGGAAAATCTGGGCCAAGAACATATTTCATCAACTGCTTGACTGTGGCAGTTGGGTTTTCAATTAAAAACTTTGTTGCAGCGATCACTTCGCCCAAGTTATGGGGAGCCATGTTCGTGGCCATACCTACAGCAATTCCAGAACCGCCGTTAACGAGCAAGTTGGGATATGCAGCAGGAAGAACAAGAGGCTCGGCTAATTGGCCGTCATAGTTTGGACCAAAGTCAACGGTGTTCTCTTCAGTTTCAGCAACCATAGCCATTGCAGCAGTTGCAAGGCGTGCTTCGGTATAGCGCATCGCTGCAGGGCCAGCATCGAGTGAGCCAAAGTTTCCGTGACCATCGATGAGTGGAAGGCGCATTGAGAATGATTGCGCCATACGAACGAGCGCGTCATAAATTGCACCATCACCGTGAGGGTGCAACTTACCCATTACTTCACCAACTACACGTGCACTCTTAACATGTCCACGCTCTGGGCGAAGACCCATATCTGCCATCTGATGCAAGATGCGACGGTGAACTGGCTTTAAACCATCACGTGCATCTGGAAGTGCGCGAGAATAAATTACTGAGTAGGCATACTCAAGAAAAGATTCAGAAACTTCCTTTGAAACATCGATATCAACGATCTTGCCGGGGTATTCACCAGGTTTTGGACCGAGCGGTTTCTTACCCTTTGCCGCAGCTTTCGCGGGAGTCTTCGCAGTTGCCATTGGAGCATTGTGCCAAGAGAGTTGCTTAATCTAGGGGAGGGCGCGCCCCAACAGTTGCTACACACTTTGCCGCAAGTGCAGTTCCGGCTGAAAGGGCTGCTTCTAAATCTTTTGTTTCAAGCCACTTTGGAATAAATCCAGCGGCAAATGAATCTCCAGCACCTGTTGTGTCGACGACATTGGTAGTGACGGCTGACACCTTTGCAACTATGTCGTTATGAACAGCCATGGCACCACGAGAACCTAATTTGATGACAACAAGTGGGGTGTAAGCAGTTAAATTCTTTTCGGCCGTTTCAACATCTTTAGCATCACCGAGATAGAGAGCTTCTTCGGAGTTGAGCAGAATTCCATCCATGAGGCTGACCCACGACAAAACTTCATCGCGGGAAACAATCTTCATGGCTCCAGTTGTCGTTGGATCAAAATAAATTGGCTTTCCAGCAGCCTTAATCTTTGTAATCATAGAAAGGACCGCATCGCGGCTACGGAAATCTAGTAGTGCATAGCCACTCACATACACACCATCTACATCGTCCAACGGTGGCAAGTCACTTACTTCAAGATCTGCATTAGCTCCGTTATCTGGAAACATCGTGCGCTCTCCATTGGAATCAACCAAGATAACGACAACGCCAGTTGGACGTCCTGAGTGCATCAAATTCATGTGTTCTACGCCGTATTTATCTAAATCAGAGATTAGGGCAAAACCAACGGGATCATTGCCAACACGGGCCACTAATTGAGCTTTAGAGTGAGTACGAGTAATCCAAGTTGAAACATTTGCAGCTTGACCGCCTGGGTGACTTGAAATTCTGCTGGCAGTGTCATTGCCATAGTTGATGGGCTCTTTTAACTGGGAAATAACATCTAAGGCTAAATCGCCGATACATAGAATCTTTTTCATTTATAGCGCCATCGCAATATCTGCAGCTAGGGCGCAGTTTGATTTAATGATTTCAGTATTAATGGCAAGTGATTCACCGTTGCTGGCGGTGTGGAAATGCTCGAGTAAATACGGTGTTACATACTTACCATCAATTCCATCACGGGCAGCATTTGCTAGACCAGTTGCCAAAATCTCATCATGACGCACTTTGTCCATCTGCTTTTCAACTGGGTTGGTAACAATCAATGCATGATGAGAAGTTGCAACCTGACCACGGGCTTTAATGATTGCGGCAACCTCTTGGGCAGAATCAACGCGGTGTTCAATTTCAAAACCTGAATCCGTTAGGTAGAAACCAGGGAAGCGGTTGGTTTTGTAACCCACGATGCCAATTGCTAGAGTCTCAAGGCGCTCTAAGGTGGCATGAACATCGAGAATTGATTTGACTCCAGCACAGACAACAGTCATATCTAGTTGTGAGAGCGCAGTTAAGTCAGCTGATTCATCAAAAGATTCATTGGCACCTCTGTGAACGCCGCCTAAACCACCAGTTGCAAATACTTTAATTCCAGCAATTGCTGCGATGTGAGCTGTGGCTGCAACTGTTGTTGCTGCACTCTTGCCCTGAGCAATGATGATTGCTAAATCTCGGCTAGAAGCTTTAGAAATATCATCACGATTGGCTATCTCATCTAACTCATTGGCTTCAAGACCGATATGAACAACACCATCAAGGAGTGCAATTGTGGCTGGGACGGCTCCGCGCTGGCGAATAATGCGTTCGCACTCTTGGGCAACCAAAAGATTGGATGGGCGGGGTAATCCATGGCTAATAATCGTAGATTCGAGTGCAACGATGGGCGTACCCGCTGCAACTGCAGCCGAAACTTCGGCTGAATATTTAATTGCACTCTTCATGGGTCAACCTTAGCCGATGTAATGAGAAGATATGAACGTGCATTTGTCCCAGATAACTCCATCGATCTTTACATCCCTAGGGCTATCGACTTCCGAAGACCTTTTAGCTGTTGGGCCTTCACCTGGTGGGCGAGAACTTCTATTTCTTATCGATGGTTTTGGCGAAGATATAATTGAAAAATACGGCGATGCGATGCCCACAATCTCGCGCCTGACTAAGTTTTCAACAATAAAAACTTCTTTTCCATCAACTACCGCCACCTCGTTAGCCACGTTAACAACTGGAACTTTGCCTGGCGTACACGGTATGTTGGGTTACACCGTGCAAGTCCCACGCAGCGGTGGTCGAATTCTCAATGCACTTAAGTGGGACGAGCGCGTTGATCCTATTAACTGGCAGCCAATACCAACTTTGTTTGAGCGCGCAGTTGCTGAGAACATCAATGTCACACATGTTGCAGCTAAGCGCTATGAGAACTCAGGGTTCACACGAGCAGTTTTCCGTGGCGCTAACTACAAAGGTGCAAATGTTGCAGCAGATTTAATTGCTGAGACCAAAGCTGCACTGCAAAAGTCACCATCTTTTGTTTATCTCTATGTTAATGATTTAGATTCAGCTGGACACAGCGATGGTGTGGGAAGCGATAAGTGGTTAGCGGTACTTTCAATGATTGATCAGATGTTTTCAAATCTGATGAAAGAGATGCCACATGGCACCCGCATTTGGCTCACTTCAGATCATGGAATGGTTAATGTCAGCGAGAAAATAGTTATTGGGCAAGATAATCCATTGCTAGAAGGTGTGGCTGTTATTGCGGGTGAGCCTAGAGCTAGACATCTTTATTTATCTCCAGAAAATGACAGCGTGAGCGCACGAAGTGAATTAGCTATGAGATGGAAAGAGTTTTTAGGTTCTAAGGCAACGGTTCTAACTCGCGAAGAAGTAGTTGCTACCAACCTCTTTGGTAGTCAGATAAGCGCCGATGCACTTGATCGCATGGGTGAAGTAATCGCTATTGCCCAAGGTGGACTTGTTCTACTTGATCCAGAACGTGCTGAAAAAGAAGGCGCAATGGTTGGCCATCATGGTGGGGATAGCGAGATTGAAACTCAGGTTGGATTGTTAACTTCAGCTTTGAGTTAATTACTGATCTTCAGTTGGTTTAATTCCGAACATAATTTCATCCCAGCTAGGAACCTTGGCTCGTGCAACAACACCATCACGTGCAGCCTCATCATCTGGCAGTTCGCGAATGACGGCTAAGCGTGGAACTTCTGGCATAGAGGTGATTTCATCGCGCAAGGAAGGGTGATTCGCATCTGAGTACACAAGTCCAGGTGCTGGCATCTGTCGTGCTGGTGGCTCATCGCCCATCATCCAACGCGCATTTTCATCCATAGATGTAAGGATGCGGCGAGTGGTGTCAAAGTTCCATTGCGCAATTCCAACACCGCTGGTGTTTGGGTAATGCAGTTCAACTGTCCATGTTGAATCTTCATGGCGCCATGTGTTCCAGGAAAGATCTGAAAGATCGATATTGCGCGGGGCAAGACGAGAAACAACAACGCCTAATAAGTTAACTGGGTCGCGGCTTCCTTCTTTGCGAACTGAGACTTGTTGGGCTTGATCAATGATGTAGATGCGCTCTTGCAAGATTGGGCCAGAGAAGCGTTCGATCTTTTCAATCGGAATATTATTTTCGCGAGCTAACTCTTCTGCTAACTCACCAGCACGTAAGCGACGCTGAATCTCTTTAATAGAAATAGTGTCACTTTCTTGTTCTGGAACTGCAGAAAGACGAGGCTGATTAACTGTGGCGCGCAAAGTGTCGCTAATGCGAACGGTGAACTCATTGCCATCATTGTCATGGAGGGACAAGTGAGTACCTTCCTCACTCTTGCCATTTAATCGAAGCTCAGTCACGGTTCAGAGAGTAATGGATGAGCCCCTTATAAACGCGAAAGTAGGGCAGTGTGGCTAATAAAGCTGCACACATAAATCCCAAGGGCACCCAGAAAGCGCTTTGTGCCCCATAGGTATCGATGATCCATCCGCCGAGTGCGCTAGAGATTGCACCACCTAACGGCATGCCTGCCACGACCCATGTAAATGATTCGGTGATCTGTTCACTTGGCACCACTTCTTGCACAACACCGTAGGCATTTACGATTAAAGGTGCGATAGCAAAGCCATTAAAGAAGAGCGCAACGGCTAGCCAGAATATTGAATCCACAAATATAAACGGAACTGATAGAAGGGTCAGCGCGCTTAAGAAGATTAGGAAGCGTCCCACATATGAGGTTTTCCACTTTAATAAGCCATTAATGATGGCGCTGACTGCGCTGCCTGCAGCCCATAACCCAAGGAGCAAACCCGAATGTGATTTTTGTCCTTGGCTTTCGGCAAATCCAACGACAGTAATTGCGATTGCACCAAAGAATCCACCAGTCAAAGTTGTGGCAAGTGCTATTGCCTGAACGATGGGTATTCCAATAACTGGGGGATGCGGATCCTTAACGCGTACAGGTGATGGAGGTGGCTCAGTTGCTCGTTGCATTGCAAAGAGAGGCAGTCCAATAGACATCAAAATCATTCCAGCAATTAATCCGGCCGCAGGTGCAATCGATGTAGCACATGCCGTAGCAGTAATGGGACCAACGATGAAAACAATCTCATCCATCAAAGCTTCATAAGAGTAAGCGGTATTGACTACATGTTTATCTTTTTCATCTTCAGCGGTAGTTGATTTATCTGGACTTAAAACATGTAACCAGCGGCGTCGCACTAACCCACCGGTATTTATTGAAGCAAGTTCAGCCACAACGATAGAAATGAACCATGTCCAGATAGGTGCTCCATTCATCACTAGGGCGATAAAGAGTGAGAGACCAGCAATTTTGAGCGGGACAACTCGCAGCAACATCTTTCGTTGTCCGATTCGATCTGCAACACGAGACCAAAATGGTGTTGCAATAGAGATAACTATGGATGCAACCGCACTCAGCGCCCCAGCTAAAGCATAGGAATCACTGACGGCAACAACGATAAAAATTAGCGCTAATGAATCCATCGATATCGGCATTCGGCCGATGAGGGCTGGAATTGAAAATCTCATCGCTCCCGGTGTGCGAAACAGGGTTGTATATGCCGAGAACATGGTGCCCATCCTATGACAGGGTTAGGATGTCCAAGTGAGCATTAATGATGAACTTCTAGAGTTGGCATTGGATATAGGAGCGCAAGCTGGCCGTCTATTGGTTGATCGCCCAGCCTCTTGGGAGTTAACATCTAAATCAACTGCAATAGATATTGCAACGCAGATGGATGTTGCTAGCGAAAAACTTATAGTTAATGCCATTCTTGCTGTGCGACCAGATGATGGAATCATTGGTGAGGAAGGTGCTGACAGGACGAGCAAATCTGGATATACCTGGGTTATAGATCCAGTTGATGGAACCGTTAATTATTTCTATGGACTTCCAGCATGGAATATAAGTATTGCCGTCAAAGATGCTCAAGGAGCGGTGGTAGGAGTGGTGCATGCGCCAACCATTGATTCAACATGGCATGCAAGCCGTGCCGGTGGTGCATATCTAAATAACTCACCAATTTTATGCAATGAACCGATTGAATTAAATCGAGCCCTAATTTCAACTGGCTTTGCATACGATGTAAAAGATCGCATAAATCAACTGGATTTAGTGAACAAACTTCTTCCGAAAGTTCGTGACTTCAGGCGTATAGGAGCAGCGGCGGTGGATATATGTTGTGTGGCAACTGGGATGGTGGATGGCTATATAGAAACCGGATTAAAAGAGTGGGACATAGCCGCAGCGGCATTAGTTGCCACAGAAGCTGGGGCTATTGTGACTACCCATGCATGGCGGGGGATGGAGTTAACCGTGGCTGGTGGAGCCCACCTGCATGCCGCGCTCATGCGGGAGATTCCCGCCTAGATTTACCCGATTTACGCTCAGGGCCCCTTCTGTGGCAAGATACGCAGTCTGCACCTGCCACAGCCGGTGCTTAATAGATGAAGATAAAAAAGGACGAATTCCATGAACATTCTTGACGCCGTAGATGCAGCATCGCTGCGCAAAGACATCCCGCAGTTTCGTGCTGGCGATGAGCTCAAGATTCACGTCCGTGTTATCGAAGGTAGCAAGAGCCGTCTTCAGGTATTCCAAGGAATCGTTATCCGTCGTCAAGGTGATGGCGTTCGTGAAACATTTACAGTTCGTAAAATTTCTTACGGTGTTGGCGTAGAGCGCACATTCCCAGTTCACACGCCAGTTATTGAAAAGATTGAATTAGTAAAGAAGGGCGAAGTTCGTCGCGCCAAGCTTTACTACCTACGTGATCTTCGCGGTAAGGCTGCAAAGATTCGCGAAAAGCGTGATGGTGTTGAAGGTTACGGTGATGGAATTCTTTCAACACCAGAACCAATCGCACCTGTAGTTGCTGCTGTTGTTGAGGAAGTTGTTGAAGCCCCAGTAGTTGAGGCAGTTATAGAGGCTCCAGTAGTTGAGGCAGTTGTTGAAGCCCCAGTTGCTGAAGAAGTTGTTGAAGAAACTCCTAAAGCCGAATAATCACGTTAATGCGTCGTAAGGGTTCCCTCCTACGGGAGCTCCCAATCCTTGTTGTAGTTGCACTTGTTGTCTCCCTGCTTATAAAAACATTTCTAGTCCAGTTTTTCTATATTCCATCTGGTTCTATGGAAAACACTTTGCAGATCAAAGATCGCGTTGCAGTGAACAAAGTCCCATTCCTTTCGCGCAATATCGCTCGCGGTGATGTAGTCGTTTTCCGCGATCCTGCTGGTTGGTTACCTGAAATTACTGATTATTCAACAAATAAATATGTTGCCAAGGTAAAGACAGGTCTAGTTGCAGTCGGTGTATTGCCCAACCCAGCTAAGCAGTACTTGGTCAAGCGCGTCATTGGTGTTGGCGGCGATCATATTGTTTGCTGTGACAAGGCTGGTTTATTAACCGTTAATGGCACAGCAATTACTGAGCCATATATCTTTGCTGGAAATAAGCCTAGTGATATGGATTTTGATGTCACTGTTCCTAAAGGAAAAATCTGGGTTATGGGAGATCACCGCGGAGCAAGTGCGGATTCTAGATATCACCAAGAAGATATTAATAAAGGATTTGTTCCACTCTCTCGCGTTACAGGCCGAGTAGTTGCAGTCATCTGGCCTTTCAAACATATTACTTTCGTTCCACAAATCAACGTTCTGAAATAGTTCTGTATGAAGGTTATTGAGAAGCTGCTCACGCAAGCAGGAATCTCACCCATAGCCGGCGTTGATGAAGCTGGACGTGGGGCATGTGCTGGACCGTTAGTAATTGCAGCTGTTGTATTAAATGATCCTTTTGCACCAGAGCTTGCACCGGTTCGAGATTCAAAAGAGATCAGTGAAAGTAAAAGAGATGAAGTCTTTGAACTGATTCAATCAATTGCTGCCAGCATTAGTGTGGTGATTGTGCCAGCAGAAGAAGTTGATGCCCGTGGTGTGCACGCAGCAAATCTTGATGGCATGCGCAGAGCGGTTAATGGGCTCGATATAACCCCCGCCTATGTCTTAACTGATGGTTATGCAATTGAAGGTTTAGGTTTTCCCAATTTAGCTGTGTGGAAAGGAGACCAAGTAGTTGTCAGCATTAGTGCTGCATCTGTGGTTGCAAAAGTCACACGTGATCGCATTATGCGCCAGATGGATACAGAGTTTCCACTCTATGGTTTTGCTGCTCACAAGGGATACATCACTGCCGCTCACACACAGGCCCTCAATGATCATGGGCCTTGTGCACAACACCGCCAGTCTTTTTCAAATGTAGCTGCACTTATTCACAAGCAGTAGTTTCTCTAAGCCTTTTTATCACCTGCCAGTTTTAGCGTGGCGCCTTATGTACATACAAACTCCTGCATTTCTTACCCCTTTTGAAGCCCGCGCCATTCTTTTCTCATGCATTGAACCCGGACATTTCTTCTGGACTTCCCAGATTTCACAGTTCGGTGCCCTTAAAGTTTTAGAATCCATTCTTTCCGGGACTTATCCAGCAGAGAAAACCACAGCAATCATTACTTCGATACGAACTGCCGAAGTAGGCCAGATTCTTTGTGAGATTGAAAAAGCCGGAGCTCAGTTCCTGACTCCCGAGCATGAGCATTGGCCTATAGGAGTTAATCAACTCATTAATCCACCTATTGGATTAATTGTTGCGGGGGATTCAACTTCGCTCATAACTCCAGCGCTAGCGATTGTTGGTTCACGCAAACCGACAAATTATGGAGCAAACGTTGCTAGTGATTTTGCACGAGCTTTTTCAGATTTAGGTTGGACGATAATTAGTGGAGGAGCATATGGAGTTGATTCCTATGCACATCGTGCAACGCTGCAAGCCAATGGACGATCTATCGCAGTATTGGCAACGGGGATAGAAGTTGCTTATCCAAAATCTAACCAAAAGCTCTTTGATGAAATGCGTGTCAACGGTGCATTGATTAGTGAGCTCATGCCACACGTGAATGCGATGCCCTCTAGATTTTTGGTGCGGAATAGATTAATCGCATCGATTGCCAAAGCAACGCTGGTGGTTGAAGCCGCATTTCAAAGTGGATCTCTTCGCACCGCACGCGATGCTGCAGAACTGCTTCGTCCAGTCATGGCAATTCCAGGACCAATCAACTCTGTAATGAGCCAGGGATGTCATCGCTTAATTAGTGAACGTGCCGCAGAATTGATCACATCAGTTGCAGATGCTGTGGAGTTCATTGGTGCAAATCAATGAGAGAATAAGCCTATGAGTGATTTCCGTTCGGGCTTCGTTGCCATTGTTGGCCGCCCTAACGTTGGGAAATCAACTCTCATTAACGCTTTAGTTGGTAGCAAGATTGCAATTACTTCACATCATCCCAACACCACCCGTAGTGCTATTCGAGGCATCGTCCATGGTGATAACTTCCAAGCAGTCTTAGTTGACACTCCCGGAGTTCATAAACCTAAAACCCTTTTGGGCCATCGCCTCAACGCTGTCGTTGATCAATCCATGGACTCAGTTGATGTTGTAATTCTCTGCATTCCAGCCGATGAGACTTCAGGTGCGGGGGATGTATACATCGCGCAAGAAATAGCGAAGCATCCACGAGCTAAGAAGTTTGCAGTTATTACAAAGACAGATTTACTCTCTAAAGAAAAGCTGGCACTTCGCTTAACTGGAATTATGGAGCTAGCCCAGGGCTTTACGTGGGATGAAATCATTCCGGTCTCTGCTGCTATTCACGACCAAATTGATTTACTCAACCAACTCATTGGGGCTGCACTTCCTGCCGGTCCTGCTTATTACCCTGAAGGCACCACTAGTGATCAAGCAATTGAACAGTTGATATGTGAGTTCATCCGAGAAGCTGCGCTCCAGGATGTCCGAGAAGAACTGCCTCACTCCATTGTTGTGACAATTGATGAGTTTGGTGAGCGAGAGGAAAAGGGATCACGCCCCTTTTATGATGTTCATGCAACTATTCACGTTGAACGTGACACACAGCGCGCAATCCTGCTTGGTCACCAAGGCGCTCGGTTAAAGGAGATTGGTATTAGAGCACGCGCAGATATTGAGCGAGCACTAGTTGCCAAGATTTTCCTAGGTCTTCATATTAAGGTTTCTAAAGAATGGCAGCGTGATGCTCGCATGCTCGACAAACTAGGTTTTGAAGAGCGTCGTTAAACTCTTTCTTTACGACTTGCTAGATAAGAACCTAGAATAACCATAGGCAGACCGACAATAATTCCTAAGGTAATTGGCTCGTTTAAAATAACTATTCCAAGGACGATTGCAACTGCTGTGTTGACATAGGTTGTTAAAGATCCACGCGCTGGGCCGATTTCCACAATGACAATAAAGAAGAGCATGAAGGCAATAGCAGTGCTCAATACCCCTAATGCCACGAGAGCAGTGATTGCTTGTGCCGAAACTGGATTACTTGGCCACACTGCAATTGCAATGGGCGTATAGAAAAGACAGGTAATCCCCATTGCCAAACCGTTAATCGCAATTCCATCAACACCTGGCAAGTTAGCGGTGATCATAAGAATCGCGTAGGCATACATGATTGCCGCAAGAATTACCATTGCAATCGCCTTTGGATTGCTACTTCCTGTAATTGATTCAATGCCGACAAGTGCAACGATTCCAATAAAACCAACGACTAGGCCAAAGATTCTCTTTGGTTGCCAGACGCTGTGATCTCCACGAAGGGAAGAGAAAATAGTTGAAAAGATTGGAACTGTTGCAATTAATAGTCCAGCAAGACCTGATGAAATTTCTTTTTCAGCACTTGTTATGAGAATCCAAGGGCCAACCATTTCAAGCACAGCGTATGGGATGACATACCTAATGCCATTGATTGCGTCTTTGAAAGTATTTTTCTTCATTGCAATTGGAATCAAAATTGCAGCACCAATGAGTGTGCGCCCAGCCACGATTAGCGCAGGTGGAATATCAGCAACAGCTACCTTCATGAGTAGGTAAGGAATTCCCCACAAAAAGCCGACAATGCCAAAGAGGATCCAGGATTTACGAGTCATTTATTCGATCACACGGCGATAGAGTGCAAGGGTCGCAGTGGCAACAGTGTCCCAACCAAATTCCTTCATGGCGCGTACTCTGCCAGCAGTTCCATACCTTTGTAGCAGTTCTGGTTGTGACATTAAACGCGTAATGGATTCTGAGAAGGCAGCTTCAAAGGATGGACCATCACCGTTGTAGTCAACTAATTCGCCAGTTTTTTTATCGGCAACAACTTCTGGGATGCCACCTACGCGTGATGCCAACACGGCAGTTTCACAGCCCATCGCCTCTAAGTTAACAATTCCAAGTGGCTCATAGACAGATGGGCAGAGAAATAGCTGGGCTTGGCTCAACATCGCAGTTAGTTCAGCGTGTGGGAGCATCTCTTTAATCCACCATATATTGCTGCGGCTCTTTTGTAGTTCAGCAATCAAATCTGCAACTTCTTTGCCAATGCCCTCTTCATCTGGGCTACCTGCAGCTAATACAAGGCCATATTCGGCAGGGACATCTTTCCAGGCACGAAGTAAATGAGCCATACCTTTTTGTCTGGTGATGCGGCCAACGAAAATTGCATAAGGGCCAGTGACGCCGTATTTAGCGGGAACAGATGCGTCGTTATTTGGCGCAAATTTTGCTGTGTCCACACCATTTCGAATTGTCACAACTTTGTTAGGATCAACTGCAGGATATGCAGCTAAGACATCAGCGCGCATCCCATCACTAACGGCAATAATAGCTGCTGCGCTTTCATAGGCGGTTTTTTCAGCCCACGATGAAATTGCATATCCGCCGCCAAGTTGTTCAGCTTTCCATGGGCGTAATGGTTCAAGTGAATGCGCACTAACAATGTGGGGGATTGAATATTGCAAGGATGCAAAGTGGCCAGCCATGTTTGCATACCAAGTATGTGAATGAACTAAATCAACGTTGGATAAATTCCTTGCTATTTCAAGATCAGTTGCAATCGCTTGGACTGCAGGATTAGCTGAAGCAAACTCTGATGGAGTGTCATACCCAAAGGCATCATCGCGCTTTCCACCAAAGCAGTGGACATCAACATGAATATCTTTGATTGTGCGAAGAGCTTGCGTTAACTGCAATACATGCACGCCAGCACCACCATAGATAGCAGGGGGCCATTCTTTGGTAACGATGCCAACTTTTAGCTCGCTCATCTATACCCCCTACCCGCATCAAGAGGTACAGGCTATCGTTAGCACATGGCAAAACTTAAACTTCCCCTTGGAATTGTCCTTGCCGGCGGTGAGGGAAAGCGTTTAATGCCTCTTACTGCAGATCGCGCAAAGCCTGCAGTTCCGTTTGGTGGTTCGTATCGTCTGATTGATTTTGTTTTATCAAATCTTGTAAATGCCAGCATGTTAAAGATTGCAGTGCTGACGCAATATAAGTCCCATTCACTTGATCGTCACATAACAACAACATGGCGGATGTCGGCACTTCTTGGCAACTACATCACCCCAGTTCCTGCACAGCAGCGCTTAGGACCACGCTGGTATACAGGTAGTGCTGATGCGATTTTGCAGAACTTTAATTTAATTCACGATGAAGACCCTGAGCATGTTTTGGTCTTTGGTGCAGACCACGTTTATCGCATGGATCCAAGCCAAATGTTTGAACAACATGTTGAAACTGGTGCAGGAATTACTGTGGCCGCAATTCGCATGCCACGCTCTGAAGCCCATGAATTCGGAGTTATTGAGTTAGCCGATGATGGAATCACCATTAAGGCATTTCATGAAAAGCCATCAGATCCACCTGCAATGCCAGGACATCCAGATCTCTCTTTAGTATCCATGGGTAACTACATCTTTAAGCGCAGCGTTATGGAAGAAGCGCTCATTATCGATTCTGAAGATATTGAATCTCGCCATGACTTAGGTGGAAATATCATTCCTTTTCTAACTAAAAATGGTGAAGCAAAGGTTTATGACTTTGCCAATAACGTTGTTCCAGGTGAAACTGATCGAGATAAGGGTTACTGGCGAGATGTTGGTTCAATTGATTCTTACTATGACGCACACATGGATTTAGTTTCAGTTCATCCCATCTTTAATCTTTACAACCGCGAATGGCCTTTACTCACAAATCCACCATCACTTCCACCTGCCAAGTTCAGCGAAAGCGGCGGAGCACACGACTCCATTGTTGGTGCTGGCTCGATTATTGCTGGCGGAATCCTGCATGGTTCAGTGGTTTCTTACGATGTCGCTGTTGGTCGTGCCGCAATTGTTGAAGGCTCAGTGTTGATGCCATCAGTTCGTATTGGTGATAAATCTATCGTGCGCAATGCGATTTTGGATAAGAACGTTGTAGTTGAGCCAGGTGCTCAGATTGGTGTTGATTTAGAGCGCGATCGTTCGCGATTCACAATTAGTCCGGGTGGAATCATTGTTGTTGGTAAGGGTGTTCGAGTTACCGCTTAAAGCTCTACCACGTTGCTGTGTTATCTCGCAGAGTTCGATATTTATCCATTACATGTGGAGTTGTTTGTGAATGATGGTGTGAAACATTGCCTAAATCCCACGTTGGCATTTGCCCTAGTAGCGCCCATGCAGCTTGTTTAGCTGCGCCATCTGCAACATATTCACCTGCAGGCGGCACAAGAACTTCACGGCCAAAGAGTGCACTAGCAATTGTTGGAATCGCAGGGTTCTTTGCAGCTCCGCCAATGAGAAGTATGCGATTGACGTTTACGCCTAGCGCAACTAGTGCATCAACAGCATCGGCCAATCCAGCCAACATTCCTTCGATCATGGCACGTGCAATATCAGCCTGATTGGAGTTATTTAAATTCATCCCAGAAAAGACGCCAGTTGCATTTGGGCGGTTAGGAGTTCGCTCACCTTCAAAATATGGCAAAAGAGTTAAACCGTTAGCACCTGGTTTTGCAGAGAGTGCAAGTGCGCCGACTTCATCATGAGTTTTACCAAGAATCTTTGTGGCTGCATCCATGATGCGGGCAGCATTTAATGTGCAGACAAGAGGCAAGAAGCGACCAGTTGCATCGGCAAAACCTGCAACCGCTCCACTTGCATCATGGGTGGGAGTTTCAGAAACAGCAAATGCTGTGCCAGAAGTTCCTAGAGAAACAATGACATCGCCTGGTTGTGCCTGCACGCCGAGAGCTGCTCCAGCGTTATCGCCAGCACCTGCGGCAATTGGTATTCCAGTTGTTGTTGTTCCACCAAAAGAGTTGGGTGCAATTATTTTAGGCAATCGCAGTTCTAGATCATGGCGCAGGGCTAGACGCAAAATATCTTCGCGGTAGTGAGAAGTTGTTGGATCAAAATATCCAGTTCCAGATGCATCACTACGATCTGTAAATAGCGTGGAGAAATCTTTACTGCCCTGGAGTTGCCACGAGAGCCAATCGTGAGGAAGGGCCACAGATGCAACACGAGCAGCATTTTCTGGTTCGTTATCTGCCATCCAGCGAAGCTTTGATGCAGTAAATGATGCAACTAATACAGAGCCAACTTTGCGAGCAATCTCGGCATTGCCACCCTCTTCGCGGTTTAAATCTTCGGCAGCTTTTGCAGAACGTGTGTCATTCCATAGCAATGCCGGTCTAATTACTTCGCCACTGTTATCGAGTGCGACCATTCCATGTTGTTGCCCTGCAATAGAAATAGCTTGAACATCTTCGAGACCACCGGCATCTTTTATTGCACTATCTAAGGCGTTTTTCCAATGTGTGGGATCAACTTCTGTGCCATCAGGATGTGCTGCGCGGCCTTGGCGCACTAGGTGCCCCGTGTGGGCATCGCGCATCACTACTTTTACTGACTGAGTAGATGAATCCACGCCAGCGATGATTTGTTGATTACCCATGTGGCAAGGCTAGACTGTTCCAGTCAGCGTTGACCACAGGCCGGGCGCTTTTGATAGCTCGAGCCCTTCATCATTTTCTTTTTAGTGGAGTTAATAATGCGTATTGGTGTGCTTACTGGTGGCGGAGATTGCCCAGGTCTAAATGCTGTGATCCGCGCCGTAGTTCGTAAAGGCGTTAAAGAGTACGGACATGAATTTGTTGGTTTCCGTGATGGTTGGAAGGGTCCACTAGAGGGCTTAACGATGCCTCTCAATATTGAAACAACTCGCGGCATCTTGCCTCGCGGCGGAACAATCTTGGGATCTTCTCGCACCAACCCTTTCAAGATTGAGGGCGGCGTAGAAAAGATTAAGGACAACCTTGCTAAGGCTGGAATCGATGCACTTATTGCAATCGGTGGCGAAGATACATTGGGCGTTGCAACAAAACTTGATTCACTTGGCGTAAAAGTTATTGGTGTTCCAAAGACAATTGATAATGATTTGAACAATACTGACTACACATTTGGATTTGATACCGCTGTCAATATCGCAGTTGAAGCTATCGATCGTCTGCACACAACAGCAGAGTCACATCACCGCGCCTTAATCGTTGAAGTAATGGGTCGCCATGCTGGCTGGATTGCACTGCACTCAGGTCTTGCAGGCGGTGCAGCGTGTATTTTGATTCCAGAGCAAAAGTTCTCAATCGAAAAGGTATGCCAATGGGTTGAATCTCGATTCAAATCTCACTACGCGCCAATCATCGTTATTGCAGAAGGTGCTATTCCTCAAGATGGCGACATGAGTGTGAAAGATCAGACACTTGATTCATTTGGTCACGTGAAGCTTTCAGGTATTGGTGATTGGCTTGCTAGTGAGATTGAAGCACGCACTGGCAAGGAAGCACGCACATCTGTTTTGGGCCACATTCAACGTGGCGGATCTCCTACAGCATTTGACCGTGTTCTAGCTACACGATTTGGTCTGCATGCAATCACCGCGGCTCATGAAGGTGACTGGGGCAAGATGGTTGCACTTCATGGCACCGATATCGTGCGTGTTCCGCTGGCATCTGCCACAGAACAGCTCAAACTCGTTCCCCTAGAGCGCTATAAGGAGTCAGAGATCTTCTTCGGATAATTGCGGTACGCGATTATCAATTGATTCTCTATTCTTATCCCATGAATTCTTCTCTGGATAATCTCTTCACGCCCGGACTTGTGGCTGCCCAACAACCACAATGGCCTGGCGGTCCAGAGGGTGCTGCGATCAAGGCGGCAGTTGCTGAACTTAAATCATTTCCACCACTTGTCTTTGCTGGTGAATGTGATGATTTAAAGGCACGTATTGCACTTGCTGCAGAAGGAAAAGCTTTTTGGTTACAAGGTGGAGATTGCGCAGAAACATTTGCTGCAGCCACAGCTGATTCAATTAGAAACCGTATTAAAACTATTTTGCAGATGGCTGCGGTCTTGCAGTACTACTCATCATTACCGGTCGTAAAGGTCGGACGAATGGCGGGGCAGTTTGCTAAGCCACGCTCGAATGATATGGAGACCCGTGGGGATATAACACTTCCTGCATATCGCGGAGATGCAGTTAATGGAATTGAATTTACTGAAAGTACTCGCACACCAGATCCACACCGTTTAGTGCGCGTTTACAACACATCAGCGTCAACTTTGAACTTAGTGCGCGCTTTCACACAAGGTGGTTTCGCAGATCTTCGACAGGTTCATGAATGGAACAAGGGCTTCATCCGCGATTCATCTGTGGGCGAGCGTTATGAAAAGATGGCAAGTGAAATTGGCCGTGCACTTTCATTTATGAAATCTGCAGGAGTAGATCCCGAATCATTTAAATCAGTTGATTTCTTCTCAAGCCATGAAGCTTTGATTTTGGAATATGAGAAGGCGTTGACACGAATCGATTCACGCACAGGTAATCCATACGATGTGTCAGGTCACTTCATCTGGATCGGTGAGCGCACACGCCAGCTGGACGGTGCACATGTTGATTTTGCTTCTAAGGTTCGAAATCCAATTGGCGTAAAGCTTGGGCCTAAGTCCACAGTCGATGACGCACTTGCTTTAATTGACAAGCTAGATCCCAACCGCGAACCGGGACGTATTACTTTTATTACACGCATGGGCGCTGGCAAGATTCGCGAAGCTCTGCCAGCACTTGTTGATGGAGTTACTAACTCTGGTGCAAAGGTTTTGTGGGTGTGCGATCCCATGCACGGTAATACCTATGAAGCACCAACAGGCTATAAGACACGTAAGTTTGACGATGTCATGGATGAAGTTAAAGGCTTCTTTGAAGTCCACAAAGCACTTGGCACACATCCAGGCGGAATCCATATCGAACTCACCGGTGATGATGTCACTGAGTGCGTTGGTGGTGGCGAACAGATTTCGCATGAGGATCTTGCTTCTCGCTATGAGACTGCTTGCGACCCGCGCTTAAATCACTCTCAGTCCTTGGAGTTAGCCTTCCTGGTTGCTGAGATGTTGCGCGACCGCTAATTTTCTCCTTGTGACATTATTAGTAACTACCCATAAGACACCTGTTGGAAATTTGAATCTTCTAGCCGATGATCAGATTTTGATTGGGGCAAATCTTTCAAGTATCAGCGCTTTCAAAGCTGGCAAAGATATAAAGATTGTTAAATCAATTCCCGTCATTAGTGATTTAATCGATGATTACTTCGACGGCGACATCACTGCCATTAACGGCATCAAAGTCAGCCAGGCAGGGGCACCATTTTCACAAGCTGCTTGGAAAGCTATGCGCAAGATCTCTGGTGGCAAAGTGATGTCGTATTCAGATATTGCAGAGCGAGCTGGATCAGCTGCAGCAGTGCGTGCAGCAGGAAGTGCCTGTGCTAATAACGCGATTATGTTGGTTGTTCCATGCCACCGCGTTGTGAAGACTGGGGGAGCGTTGGGAAATTATGCTTATGGAGTTAATAAGAAAGAGTGGCTATTACGCCACGAGGGCTACCTTTAAAATCTCTATTGCTTCTTTGCATTGATCATCATCAAAATCTAAGTGAGTTACAAGGCGCGCATACTTTGGACCCAGAGCGCTAATCCATAAACCCTTTTCGCGGCAGCGTGTTGCTAACTCTGCAGCGGTTATTGGTAGATGAGCAAGATCTAATCCCACGATATTTGTTTGAACCGTTGTTGGGTCGATGAGTGAAGAATCAATGGCGGCAATTGCAACTGCAATGTCTTTAGCTCGGCGATGATCTTCGGCCAAGCGATCAATGTTGTTATCAAGTGCGTAGTGACCAGCTGCAGCTAAAAGACCAACCTGGCGCATACCTGCGCCATAACGCTTGCGCCACACACGTGCCTTTGCAACACGCTCCTTAGTTGAAAGCATTACTGAACCAATAGGTGCACCTAAACCTTTAGATAGGCAGACGCTGATGGTGTCAAAGTATTTTCCATATTCGCTAAAGGAAACACCGCTTGCAACATGTGCGTTCCAGATACGAGCACCATCTAAGTGAAGAGCTAAACCCATTGCATCTGCGCCTTTGCGAAGGGCTTTAATTTCATCAAATGGTTGCACTGTTCCGCCGCCAAAGTTATGCGTATTTTCAACAGCAATAGCTGTGGTTGAAACTAGATATGGTCCAGAGTCGGGACGGGCAATTTCTAGCGCATCGGCAGCCTTTAATAATCCGTGAGTTGCAGGCCAAGTGCGGGTAGTGATGCCGCTAAATACCGCCGCTGCGCCAAGTTCTGCGCGAACGATGTGTGAATTTGTTTCAGCAAGTAGTTCTTCGCCGGGATTAACAAGCATTCGAATAGCTAATTGATTGGCAAGGGAACCTGTTGGAGTGAAGAGGCCAACTTCTTTTCCAAAGAGTGCAGCTACGCGCTCTTCAAGTGAGTTAACTGTTGGATCATCGCTATAGACGTCATCGCCAACGGGGGCAGATGAAATTGCATCACGCATGCCTTGAGATGGGCGGGTAACTGTGTCTGAGCGAAGATCGATTGCCATGGTAGCGAGCCTACTTTGACTCTTTGATAACTATCAAATACATAGCAGTCACAACAAGGATTCCACCGAGTGCGCTCTGCAGAGTTAAGCGCTCACCACCAAAGATGATTGCAAAGATGGCGGCAAAGACAACTTCCATAGTCAAAATGACCGCTACTTTTGTTGGGCTCATGTGTGCCTGGGCCCATGTCTGAATAATGAAAGCAATTGCAGTTGCGAAGACGGCCGTAAAGATGACCACACCCCACACACTTGCATCAGGTGGCGGTGAATAACCTCCTGGAATAGATGCGATTCCAGAGAGCAGACCACACATAAACAACTGCACCACCGTCATGGCATAAACATCACGGCCAGAGCTCCACTTACTCAGGGCAATGATGTGGCAGGCGAAACAAATTGCACTGATAAATACAAGGAGTTCACCAATACCAACAGAAAATCCATGAATGGAAAGCAATCCAAGTCCAACGGTTGCAACGGCAATGCAGCTCCATGTGAAGCTATTGACCTTTTGCTTTAAAACTAACCAGGCAATCAGAGGTGTTAAAACAACATATAGGCCGGTAACAAAACCTGTAATTGCGGCGCCTGTTCGAGCAAGACCCAGAGTTTGGAATATGAAACCAAGACCTAGAAAGGTACCAGCGGCTCCAGCACGAAGTAGCACGTCTTTATTAAGAAGCCTCAAAACCTGGGGGCGAATAAGCACCAGTACGACTGTGCCCAGAAGGAATCTGGTGAAAAGAAAGTTGTTCACACTCTGACGCTGGATGGCATCTTTCATGATCACAAAAGCCCAACCCCAGGCCATAGCAACTGCAAGAAGTGCCCATGGGGCTAGCTTCATTTTAAATAGATGTTTGGCTTGGCTCACTTTTTATCTCGTAGCTTTTTGAGCAGCGCAACTTCAGGCTTGTGTTTTGCCTCCAAGCCTGGTGTTTCAAGAATTAATGGAGCGTTAGCAACTGCTGGGTGAGCCAGAAGTTCAGCAAAAGGTTCTACTCCAATGTGGCCATCACCAATGTTCTGGTGGCGATCTTTAAGCGCTCCGCACACATCCATGGAGTCATTGGCATGAACTAGCTGGAAACGCTCGACGCCAGCAATCTGGACTAGTAAATCAATAGTGGCCGTCATGCCGCCTTTAATTGAAATATCGTGGCCTGCAGCAAATACGTGACATGTATCAAGACAGATAGCTACCTTTGGGTGATACTCCAGAGCCTTTAGATAGTTTTCAAGATCATCTAACTTTTTAACGAGTGATTGGCCTTGTCCTGCTGTTGGTTCCAATAACAAGTAAGGCGCATCATCGGTCAGAGCGTTAAGGATTGGCATCATGCCTTCATGAATCTGCTTCCATGCTTTTTCAACATGGTTCACATCTACAGCAGAGCCTGTGTGAATAACTGCGCCAAGAGCTCCGATATCTGCTGCACGTTGGAGAGAATATTTAGTAGACGCTAAAGAGTTGATGTATGTGGCTTCGGTGGGTGAACCTAAGTTAATAAGAAAAGGAGCATGGACGTAGGTTTCAAGATCCATCTCTGCTGCCTTGATTTTGTAAGCCTCATCAAGTTCAGGCTTAGCCGCTGGCATTGCCCACATACGTGGACTGGATGCAAAAACTTGAATTGCACTTGCACCAATTTCTTGGGCATATTCGATGGAGCGCTTTGCCATTCCGCCAGTAGTTGGGACGTGGGCACCAATACGTGGCTTCTTTGACTCCTTAGGCATTGGCTTACCCTACGGTAATTGTGACTGTGCTGCCACGCTTAACTTTGCTACCCACCTTCGGAGAGATGTTTGTAACCTTCTTTACCTTATTAGTTCCCAATTTCTTGACAACCACCTTGAGCTGCAGATCCTGCAAGGCTTGGGTTGCTTTGAGTTGATCTAATGAAAAGACGTTAGGGATAAATACATATTGTGAACCCTTAGAAATAACCAACGTAACAGTTGATCCCTTGGGTGCCACATCAACACCGCTAGGGTTTTGAGAAATGACAACACCAGATAAAACCTTTTCATTAAAAGCATAAGTAGATTCAATATTAAAACCTAAATCGTTTAATTCATTGAGAGCCTGTTCACCACTCTTACCTGAATAAGAAGCAAGTGCCACAGCTTCAATACCCTTACTAATGACAAGTGAGACTGGGGTGTCACGTTTAACTTCTGTGCCAGATGTAGGCTTTGCAGAGATGACAAAACCTTTAGGAATTTCCTTATTAAATACTTCGGTGTTTGCGCCAACTATCAATGGAAATTTCTCCAGGGTTGCTTCTGCAGCCTGTAGTGTGAGTCCAGTTACCGGAGGAATGATGTATCGCTCTGGACCTTTGGAAATGATTAACTTAACTTGACCACCTGATTCCACACGTCCGCCACCTGGGGGATCAGTTTCAATAATGGCACCTTTAGCAATATCTTCATCAAAGCGCTTTTCTAAAATCACTGTTGTTAAACCAAGAGGTGAAAGGGTTGAAATTGCTTCTTCGTATCTGCCACCGACTACCGATGGCACAACTACACGTGAACCTGGTCCAACCAATGTGTACCAACCACCAATACCAAGAGCTACTGCAAGAATGATCGCGACTTTACGGTTGCGGCGCACTCGTTTGCTGGTCTTTTTTTTCTTTTCCTTTGCAGCTCTAATCTCTCTGGTAGTTTCTTTAACTTCAATACTCTCTTCTTTTTCTTCCACTATCTGCTTCTTCATCTTGCCCCGAGGCTTTTCCTTAATAGGCTCGACCGGAAGATCAAGAGCTAATTTCATTTGATTAGTTTTAGGGTCAATCTGATTTTGAATGGACTCGAGAGCCTTAAGGAAATCTCCGGCAGTGCGCGGACGCTTATCTGGATCTCGGTTGGTAGCTTGAAGAATCAAATTATCTAAGTCTTCTGGAATGTCTTTACGCTTAGTGCGAAGAGATGGAATCTCTTGGTTAACGTGCATATAGGCAATCTGGATGGGGGAGTCACCTAGGAAGGGTTTTTCCCCAGTGAGCATTTCAAATGCCACGATGCCAACGGCATAGACATCACTTCTAGAATCTGCAACACCTCGTTGTACTTGTTCAGGTGAAAGATATGAAACCGAGCCCAAGATGACACTAGATTCAGCAGTCATGGTTGAACCAATGAGTTCACCGCGAGCTAAACCGAAATCTGCAATCTTCACGCGGCCTTCTTTGGAAATCAAAATATTTTCAGGTTTCATGTCGCGATGGACAATTCCCAAATCATGGGCTGCTGCAAGTGCGCTAAGGATTGGGGTGAGGTAGTTAATCGCATCTTTGATTTCAAATTTGCCGCGCTCATGTAAGTATTCACGAAGTGTGTGACCTTCAATTAACTCCATAACAATAAAGACGGCAGGAACTCCATTTTGATTCCACCCTTGGTCTTGCACGGCAACGATGTTGGGGTGAGAAAGCGCAGCAGCAGCCTTAGCTTCTCTGATGAAGCGATTAACAAATGCTTCATCTTGTGCTAAGTGCGGGTGCATAATCTTTACTGCAACTTTTCGATCTAAGCGGGTATCAACTGCTTCATAAACGCTAGCCATTCCACCATTGGCAACCTGGCGGGTGAGTTGATAACGCCCATCAATGAGCTCACCCGATAGATCTGACATATGGGCAATTTTAGGGCTTTAATCCTTATGAGCTTTGAATGTGTTCCGCGTTTTCGCGTGTCTTATCTTGCATGAAATGAATTTCTTGCACAATTTGCCACTGCTTCATCTGCGGTGCAATCTGGTTGCCATCTCGATTCAAAACCCGTGCAATTCCTACTTCAGCATCGATATCTAACCAATACAGGGTTGCACCAGCATCACGTACTACTTTTTGCCCGGCTCCCACACCTTCTAAAATCAAGACATCAACCGGATTTATCTCCCTTTTTGAATCAAAAGAGAGTGATTGCCAGTTGAAGATCTCTATTTCAAAGGCAACATTGTTGTGATGCGACTTCACAATCGATTCTAAGGTTTTAGTTAAACCCTCATCTAACGCCTTTTCCCAACCGTTATACAGATCATCCATATGAATGATCCCAACGGTTTTATCAACGCATAGTTCTTTATAAAATCTAGCAGCCAAGGTTGTTTTACCGGCACCGGCTCTGCCATCAATTGCTATTAAGGACATACCAGCGCTTCCAACCGATGATTGCTACGAGCGTGAAGAGGGCATACAAAGCGGCAGTGAACCAATATCCCAGATAGGCGTATTGGATTGTGCCGGCAGCATCAATGATGAGCCAGAGAACCCATGATTCAACTTTTTCATAGACCATAAGTATCTGGGCAACAAGAGAACCAACAAGTAAAAATGCATCAGACCATGTTGCAGCAGCCCCAGCACGCGCTAAGAGTGGCGAAAGGACAGAGACTGCGATCAGGGTTGCAACGCCAATGAATAGGCGATGACGATTATTTAAATAGCCAGGGGCTGCACCTGTTGGTGCCCAGTCACGCCAACCCCAGATTGCGGCAATGATAAAAACTATTTGAAGAGCCGCGCTTGCAAAGAGATCGACCTGATAGAAGAAGATCATATAGAGAGCACTGCTGAGCGCCCACCACGGCCATGTGATGCGCTTTCCAGTTGTGCCAAGCCAGACGCCGGTGATTGAAGTGATTGCTGCGATGAATTCAAGTGCCGAGACTTCATAGCCCCAGGCTGTAAAAACGGTGAATGACATAGTTTCCTTTCCACATCCGCATTACCGGACGGGTCAATCGGTCGGTTTTAATTTCAAACCCTCTCAGCCGTATGCGGCTCCCGTGGTTCTTAGAGTAGCGTAATCTCGTGCAAAAGTATGGATACCTAGCGATGATTGTTTTCACTGTCATTGGCTCATTTTGGCTAGAAGTATTTTTAAAGGTCGGGGTTCTCAAGCAGTTTAAGCGAGTGGCTCTAGCCATAGCCCCGGTAGCTTTTCTCTTTATCGCATGGGATAAATACGCAATCGCCAATGGCCACTGGTTCTTTGATAGAGATCAAATTCTGGGAATTTATGGGCCTTTTTGCATTCCACTAGAAGAGTATTTGTTCTTCATAGTTGTGCCCATTGCGGCCCTAATGACTATTGAAGCAGTTCGTACGGTTAAGAAACATTGGCAGGTCTACAAATGACCTATACACAAATCGCAATCTTTGCAGCTCTCTTTGCTATCTCTTTTGATCTCTATCTCTTTAATACGCAATTACTCAAGCGCAAAGTCTTTTGGACCTCTTATGCAATCATTGTTGGTTTTCAATTACTGACCAATTGGTGGCTGACTTCAAGAGATATTGTGATGTATAGCCCAGATGCCATTATTGGTCTGCGCATCGCATCGGCTCCAATAGAAGATTTGCTCTTTGGTTTTGCGCTAGTGCTTGGAGTATTAACTAATTGGATACGGCTAGGCGCTTCAGATAAGCGGAAATAAAGACACGTACTCTGCGCACGGTGGAAGTCTTGGCGCGCTTGTTGAATATGTCGTAACCAATCTTTTCTACTTCATCAACTATGCCGCAGTAGAGCTCACTTGCCGCTTCAATACAGGGACGACTAGAGGCAGCAAGCATTTGAATTCCTGGTGTTGCTTCAGCTTGGAGTTGGCGCACGCGGGTAATCTGAAACTTAAGTGCGCTAATAATCTGGGGAGTAAGAACTCGCTCTTCAAGCATCTCACGCGTGACACCATGCTCAGCTAACTCAGCAATGGGTAGATAAATACGGCCACGATCTAAATCTTCTCCCACATCTCGGATGAAGTTAGCTAACTGAAAAGCGATGCCTAGCTTTTTGGCACATTCATATGCACCCTCTTCAAGCACCCCCAACACCGGCACCATCTCAAGGCCGATGACTGCAGCGGAACCATAAACGTACTCCACAAGATCTTCATAGGTTTGATATTCCTGCACAGTTAAATCCATAGTCATTGAATGCAAGAACGCTTCAAAGTACTCATAGGGGATTGCAAATGTATTGACCGTATCAATGAGTGCACGGCCGATTGCATCATCACTTTTACCAGTTTTTAGATCCTGAAGAATCTTCTTACCCCACACACCTAACGCATCAGCCTTCTCTTGAACTGTTAGCGTTGATTCAAGATCATCAACGATTTCATCGGCGTAGCGGGCAAAACCATAAAGTGCATGAACATACTTACGTTTAGCTTTAGGCAAAAGCAGTGTTGCTAAGTAATACGTTTTGCCGTGCAGAGAATTTAATCTTTTGCATTCGGCATAGGATGCCTCCAGCCCATTCATTTACTTAACAGGTCCCACAATTCGCTCTGCAGCAAGGCGTCCTGAAATCAAGACCATTGGAACTCCAACGCCAGGTTGTGTTCCAGAACCTGCAAAGACAACGTTTTCAATTCCTTGTGCCATATTGCGTGGTCTGAACGGACCAGTTTGGAAAAATGTATGTGCGCTGGCAAACGGTGCACCCATCTCCATTCCTTGATTTTTCCAATCAAGGGGAGTGGTCATGACTTCAGTTTCAATGGAATCACCAAAGCCTGTGTATCCGCGCTCTTCAATGGTTTTAATCATTTGATCGCGGTATGGGCCAGCTTGTTTGTTCCAATCGATATCGCTATCTAAGTTAGGCGTCGGGAACAAAACATAATAAGAATGCTTACCAGGAGGAGCTAAATTCGGGTCATCATGGGTTGGCACGGTAACCAAGATGCTGGGATCACTCATTAACTGCTTCTTCTTAATAAGTTCATCAAAGACGCCATCCCATGAGTGGCCAAAGTGAATATTGTGGTGGGCAGCAAAGTCATATTTCTTATTGGAGCCGATTAGTAGAGTCACACACGAAGGTGAGTACTTCAGGCGTTTGATTGTGACTGGTGATTTACCCAGTAATTCGCGGTAGGCAACAGGAAGATCTGGATTCAAAATCACTGCATCACACTCATAGCGCTCACCAGATTCAGTGATGACTGCTTTTGCGCGTCCATTGCTGACTTCAACATTTGTGACCGTGGTGTTGTATTTAAAGACCACTTCATGCTTTTGGGCAGCTGCTGCTAGAGCACGTGGAACTGCATGCATGCCACCTTTAGGAAAGAAGACTCCATTGACAGAATCCATATATGCGATGACTGCATAGATGGCTAGAGCCTGCTGTGGACTAACACCTGCATACATAGCCTGGAATGAATAAACCTTTTGTAGTCGAGGATCTTTCATAAATTGATTAACTTTAGGAGAGAGTCTGCGGAAGCCGCCGAGCGCGATTAAGCGGGCAAGGTTAGGTGTGAGTAAGTTCAGGGGACTATCGATATTTCTATCGATGAAATCATTCATCTCGTACTTATATAGCTTTGTAACAAAATCTACGTATCTGCGATAGCCAGCAGCTTCAGTGCTGCTTATGTGCTTAGCAATCTCTGCTTCCATCTCATTGGTATCTGCGTGAACATCTAGCTGTGAGCCATCGGCATAGAAAGCGCGATAGAGGGGTGTGAGGGGTGTTAACTCCAGCCAATCTTTCATATCTTCGCCAACGCAGTTAAAAGCATCATTGATAAGTGATGGCATTGTTAGAACTGACGGTCCCGTATCAAAGGAGTAACCATCTTTTTTGAGTAAGCCATTTCGTCCGCCTGGAACACTTTCGCGCTCTAATACAGTTACTTTTCGACCAGCACCTGCAAGGCGAAGTGCAGCGCTTAATCCAGCAAGGCCTGCGCCAACGATTACGACGTGATCGGTGGGGCCTTTAACTCTGGCAACCATTTACATACTCCTCTTTGTTGCAATCAGGGCAAGTTCATTAAGTAAATCACGCCCAGCATTGTTAATGGCAGGGTTTTCAATAGCGCTGAGCGCTTTTGACGTTAAGTCATCAATCATAGTTTCAAGCTGTGCCTTTGCGCCTGTTGAAATGATCATCTCCTGCAAAATAGCCACACCTTTTTCATCGATATCGTTTTTACCAAAGTATTTACGGCTCTCGGCCTTCATGGCATCGGTGCATTTGGCATCGGTCATAGCGATAAGGGCCGTGCGCTTTCCTTCACGCAGGTCATCACCTGCAGGTTTTCCTGTAACAGATGGATCTCCAAAGACGCCGAGTAAGTCATCACGGAATTGGAATGCTTCACCAAGAGGTAATCCATACTCAGAGAGAGCTGCGAGCAAAGAAGGCGCTGCATCCCCGGCTAGCACAGCCCCTAGGTGGAGTGGTCGTTCAATTGTGTATTTTCCTGATTTGTAGCGAGCAATCTTGACTGATCGAGCAAGATCTGTGTTCTTTTGTGTTTGCTCATGAATATCTAAGAACTGTCCAGCCATTAATTCAACGCGCATCTCATCAAAAATTGGCATCACACGGCGAAGTGCATCAGCAGAAATTCCTGAAGTGTTTAGAAGTTGGTTTGACCACACAAGTGCTAAATCGCCAAGTAAAACTGCAGAGGCTAAACCGTATGCAGGTGCGAAACCTTCTAGCTCATCCTGCACATGGATAGATTCAAAGTGGCGATGAATAGATGGCTTACCGCGACGTGTGTCAGAACCATCCATTAAGTCATCATGAATCAGTGCGCATGCTTGGAGCAGTTCAAGGGAGGAGATGGCTTTAGTAGTTGCTGGAGTTAGAGATCCACCAGCACTTTTGATTCCGGCATAGGCAAATAAAGGGCGCAGACGCTTACCGCTATCTAATAAAAATGATGAGAGAGCGGAGGAAACTGGTTGTAATTCAGGTGATATTGAAAGTAGGCATGCGCTCTGATCACGCATAAATTGAGTGAGTTCAATCTCTACGCCATCGCGTGCCTCTTGTAACTCTGACTTAGTCGCTGAACTCACAGCGCAAAGGTACTCTCACCCAGTTATCTCCGCCATTCTAGGCGCTCTCGCGAGCCTGCACTTCTATACTATGAATACTGCACAGCCAGAAAAAGGAAGAGAGAAAATGCTCAGTAAGCAAGAGTTCACTGCGACATGGAGTTCGTTGCATAACGATGCCCCTGTCACCGGTGTTGTTGCTTGGTGGCTCAATATCTCATATCGCTGCGGGCTAGTCGCAACATTGCTTCGTATTTCACCAAATGTTCTAACGATGTTAGGACTTTTCGCCGCAGCTGCCACAGCTGTAACTGCAACCTCTTGGTGGGCAGTTGGTTTTCTAGTTTTCTCACTTTTCTGTGATGGCATTGACGGAAGCGTTGCGATATTTCAAAAGCGCCAAAGTGCATGGGGTGCCACTCTTGATTCAGTAGTTGACCGCGTCAGTGAAGCGTTTTGGCTGTATGCACTTTATGTAATTGGTGTTCCAGCGTGGTTAGTGATCACACTGTGGTGTGTTGCATCGTTTCAAGAATATGCAAGGGCTAAGTTAGTCTCACTCGGTGTTGCAGACATTGGTGTTGTCACACCAGCAGAACGTCCAGTGCGTGCATCTTTCTTATTTATAGTCTTGATTATGTGGCATTTAAATCTGCCAGGGGTATTTGCGCTCTCCGTTGCTTTCTTAATACTTCAAATTAGTGGCTTCTTAATGGTTGTCCGCTTTGCGCGCTCCCAATTGCATTAGCAACCATTTCTGCACTCAACCCCACCAAAGGCAATCCGCCACCAGGATGAGCCGAACCACCAACACAATACAAATTCTTAATGGGGGAGCGATTCTTAGCCCGAATAAAAGCTGCGCGTGCACCATTACTTGAAGTTCCATAGATGGAGCCACCCGGTGCTCGCACAGCGTTTTCTAAATCTGCAGGAGTTCTAATCGTCATTGATTCAAGGCGAGAGCGGACGGGAATCCCACGCGCTTCAATATGATCAATAATTGTGTTGGCATAATTTCGTGCAAACTCTGCATCATTCCAATCAAAGCCCTCGGCGCCGTGGGCAGGTGCATTAACAAGAACAAACCATCCTTCTAACAGTTCATCTTTAGACATTGTCTCATCATCAGGGGCACAGATATAGATGGTGGGCTCTGTAACGGGTTGTTTGTGAGTGAATATCGCATCAAACTCTGCGTCATAATCTTTAGGGAAAAGAACGGTGTGGTGATTAAGGGGCATTGATCCATCTTTGCGCATGCCAAGAAGTAATGAGAATCCAGCTAAAGAAGGATCGGCCTTAGCAATATTCTTTCTTACCTTCTTTATCTTTCGTATTTTTGCCTTAATCAGGGTGTTATAGATAAGTGAGGCATCAGCATTAGCGATAACTGCATCAGATTCAATCACCTCTCCGCTATCTAAAGTAATTCCCCTTGCCTTACCTTTTTTAACATCAATAGATGCAACAGGAGAGTTAAGGTGAAAAATAACCCCCACCTTCTCTGCTCGCTCATGTACCAACGTTGCTAATGTTCCAAGCCCACCTTTGATATGCCACGCACCGAAAGATTCCTCAACGTATGCAATGGTGGAAAGAACTGCAGGAGCTTTGCGTGGATCAGAGCCGCTATACGTGGCATAGCGATCTAGAATGTATCGAAGATGTCCATCAGATAGTTCTTCGGTCGCAAAATCCCTCAGAGTTTTCCAAGGTGCAATAATCTTTAAATCTCTTATGAGGGAGAAGCGTTTGAGTAATGAGAGCGGTGAGCGCAGTTCATTTTCGATAAATGGCTCACGAGAAACATCCCACATCTTTTCCGCTCTACGCATCAGTTGATCCCATTGGCGTGCTACTGGTTCACCATAGACGGCACGTAGATTATTGAGCGTGTGATACCTAGAAAGATTGGCAAACTTAACGCTTGTGCCATCAGCAAAGTGGTAATCAAAAGATGGATCAACGGCCTTTATTTCACATAGCAAACCTAATTGTTTGCCAGTGCGCGCAAAGAAATCTTTGTAGACCGCAGGCAGAGTCAAAAGAGATGGGCCTGTATCAAAGGCAACTTTGCCAATCCATTCAGTGCGTAGTTTTCCGCCCACGCGATCTGATGCCTCATAGAGTGAAACCTGGTGTCCTGCTTTAGCTAATCGCGCCGCCGACATCATGCCACCCATACCTGCGCCAATAACAATGATTTTCACAAAGTGCGACCTTTCCATTGCACCTGACCGCGCATCATCCATGAGTAAATGATTAAGTAAATAAGAAGTGCTGATGAGATGGGATGCAAAAATACATCCAAACCGCTCGTACCTACTTTGATTGCACTCATCGCACGTGTAAGCGTAACTGCGCCAAAAGCAAACCAGCCAATAGATGAACCAGCTATACCTGCAATAAGAGGAGCAATACCTGTAAGAAAAAGGAATGCGATTGCGATAGCAGAGCCAAGAACAGAACCAAAGGCTGCATGCAGAGATTTACCGTAACCGGCTTGAATCTCCTTCCACGATGAATACATACGCGTAGATGCAATTGCTGCACCGTTTGCCACACATCCATATGAACCGCTTTTAACAAGAGATCTAGCTAGAACAACATCATCTAAAACTTTATTGCGAACTGAGTCATAACCACCAACTTGAGCAAGAGCTGCTCGTTTCACAACAAAGAACTGACCATTTGCCACGACCATTGAAGAGATCGAACTTTTCTCAGCAATTCGCAATATGACTGTGGACATCCAAGACCATTGCAAAAGAGGCTGAATCAACTTTTCAGACCAAGAATCTGCCAGCTGCTTTGGATAGGGGGAGAGGAAATCTAATTGCGCGTCCTTTAACAGAGTCACTGCTCTGCTTATTGCATCTGGAACCAATCTCACATCAGCATCAACGGAGATGATGATTTCACCAGAAGATTTCTCAAAGAGTTGTTCTAACGCCCAGGTTTTGCCAATCCAGCCCGCTGGCAGCGCACCTCCACTCAGTATGTGAAAGTTAGATAGACCAGATGCGTGTTGTTGCAGGAGGGCAAGAGTGTCATCCTCAGAATTATCATCTAGAAGCAGATACTCCACTTGAATCAGACTCTTTTGATTACGAAGTGAGTTAACAAGATCAACTACGTTTGTAGCCTCATTGCGCAGGGGAACTATTACCGAGATTGATTCTTGAATGTGGGCGGATTTATTTGGCATGCGAATAGTGAGGAAGTTGATTAGAGAGATGAAGAGAATAAACCCTGCAGGAATTGTTAAGAGGTAATCCATGGAATCTAAGGGCGTCCTAACCAGCGGTTGAAAAAATAAGGGGCAAGGATGATGCCAAAGATAGCTCCTGCAAAGAAGGCAATACCTGGACGACTAAAGAAAAATAAGTTGCCGATAACTCCTGAGAACAAAGTCCACAAAAGGAATATGTCGGTAGTGCGGAATGTGGCCCCACCCTTTCGCTTTTCCCGTGGGGTAATCAGATGTAATGCACCGATTAGAAACATTCCACACAGTAACCAACCAAAAGTATTTGATAAAGGTATCTCAGGTTGGAAGGGAACATGCGCACCAGTGACAACCCAGGTCCAATTACCCTCTGCAACCATCATGGGATCTAAAAATAAATCCCACGCAGCAAGTGCTATTCCGCCATAGAGAAATACCCAGTTGCCTGCAATTCTGCGGGCCGCAGTTAAAACAGGGTGGGCCATCATGATCCAAGCAAAAGGAACAACAAGAGGTACTTCAAAAATCTTTAACCCTAAGTTGCCAGAGTATGAGTAGTTACCAAAAGGCCACTGGGTAACAACGCCTACGTGTTCGATGAAGAGAGCAAAGATAAATGTAAAGAAAAAGTAAGTGATGGCATAGCGAGTGCCGTATGCAAGAAGTGCGTGCAGCAACATCGCTCCTGCGCCCCAATAAACTACATTGATAGTGAGCAATCTCAATACTTCACCATCCACTAATGGATAGATGACTTGAAGCAATATTGCGATGGCAACAACAGAGTTCAATAGCCCATTTACCCGGGGTGAAAGCTGCCCATAGCGACGCTGTCTTGGAGTGTAATGACGAAGCGACATGGCTTAAGTCTGCCCTAAAAGCCTTCCTAACTATTAATCGAACCGCGAATATCTTTGACTGCAAAGCGTGCAAAGAGCTCTTCTGAATACCATTTATAGGTACTTGTGTCTGCAATCGCCTTTTGGTGGGCTGCGCCTTTGTATGCAAAGTTCCTAATTGCCTCTCCAGACTCCCATAATGAAAAAGTGCCCTGCAAACCAATAGGAGCTTCACCAATTCCAATGGCAGAGATCAAGCCAGGTGCTGATTTCAAAGACATAGTTACAGGTGGAACAGAGTTCCAAAAGCGAAGGTTTTGATGCCACTTAATCCGCGCTCGTGTAATTGCAACAACAGGACCGGTCCAATCCTTAATTGAAGCAACAAAGGGTTCTCGTTTTGCCCATTGACCATGAGAAGAGATTGGTTCAAGAACAGCACGAAATTCACTCACACTGTTCTTACGCCATTGCTTCACAACAAAAGATTGATCAAAGGTGTCAATGTCATGGACTTGTGCAATCAAACCCCAACGAAGAGCGTTGGCATCGGCTGGTGTGAAAGTCTCACCTTTGCCAGTTCCTAAGGATTTAAAGAATCCTACGTTTTTAGATGAATGTAAAACAAAGCGATCCATTGCCATCGCAGCTAGCGCAAATGGGATGCGACTAGGAGTGATGGTCCAGAAGTAGGCGATGATCATCTAGAACCAGCGAATCATTCCAATAAGGCCAGCTGCTGCATAAAAGAACTGCAAGAAAAGGATTCCACGGTGTTTACCAAGATATGCCCAGATGCCAATAAGGGCAGAGGATGTGAGAAGCAATGTGAATCCAATGAACTCAGCTCCAATATTTGCAGCAACAAGGAGTGAGTAAACAATGGCAGTTGCAACACCTAGCCACTCAAAGATCCTTGCCTTAGTGGCATTGCTATTTCTGTTCAATTAAATCCCACTTATTTCCATATTTGTCTTTGAAAACTATAACCTGACCGTATGCCTCTTGGCGTGGAGTTTCAATAAACTCTATTCCCTTAGATGTATAGCTCTCATAGGTCTCGTTAAAGTTAGTTGTATACATAAAAAATCCGACTCGACCACCTGTTGAATTACCTATTGCTGCCACCTGCGCTTCATTTGCAGCCTTTGCTAGCAAAATCTGAGCACCTTGTGAGCTAGGGGCAACTACCACCCAGCGCTTTTCGGGTGTCAGTGATGTGTCTTCAATAAGTGCGAAACCCAGATCATTAACGTAGTGAGAAATTGCAGAGTCATAATCATCAATAACAATGGCAATCATTCCTAAAGTGTTCATAATTAATGGCCAACAACAATAGGTGTGGTACCAGTGATGCTTGCTGACTCTGAAAACGACGTGGGATAAACAGATTGTGGATGACCAACTACAACCCACTCAACAGATGAGATGTTACTTGTGGTTTCTGCAACCAAATTCATTGAAAAAGGAAACATGTGCTCATTTACTATGAATTTAATTTCACACACTAGATTTCTTATCCTGAAAATTTAAGTTGAAAAGAGTCAATGACAGAATCCCTGAGATTATCGAAGCGCAAAGAACTCCAAATATCGCCTGCTCTTGCTGAGAGACATCCTGGAAGGCAAGCTTTGAAATAAAGATTGCCACTGTAAAACCAATGCCTGCCGCCATTCCTGTCGCAAGGATATCTTTTAAGCTTGCCCCGGCTGGCAACTCCCCAACATCAAACTTCTTAATGGCAAAAGCTGAAATAAAAATTCCTAAGGGCTTCCCAATTACGAGCCCCACAATGATGGCCCAAAAAAGGGAGGAATTTATTGCCCCCTGTATGCTCGATCTCGAAATCTCAATTCCGCTATTTGTAAATGCGAAGAGAGGGACAATGAGATAAGAACTCCATGGGTGAATGGAATGTTCTAACCATTCAACTGTTGAAATCGAACCTTTAACAATTTTCTGTGATTCCTTCACGCGGTCGATAGTTTCTAAATTAGTTAACTCCTCCTGATCCACATGCTGCGGTTGGATTAATGGTGATGCAGGGGCGAGTAAGCCCAAAATTACGCCTCCAATTGTTGGGTGGATTCCGGTCTTGTAGAGCGAGAGCCAGAGAGCGAGGCCAGCGAGGACGTAGATGAATCTATTTTCAATGCCAAATTTTTTTAAAACAATTACTGATAGCAACGAGGTGATGGCAAATAAAGCCCAATAGAGGGACAAGCCTGAGGAATAGACAATGGCGATAATGAGAATTGCACCGATGTCGTCAATAACTGCCAGCCCCAATAGAAATGGCCTCAAACTCTGCTTTGCCCGATTTCCGACAAGCGTCAAGATACTGAGCGCAAGGGCGATATCTGTGGCAACTGCAACTCCCCACCCGCTTTTAGATTGGCTATCTGCAATGAGTATGAATAAAAGTGCAGGAATTGCCATACCCCCTAATGCTGCAATCCCCGCAGGCAGAGCTTGACGAAATGAGGCGAGATGACCATTTGCCAATTCTCGTTTTATTTCGAGCCCAACCAAAAAAAAGAAAATTGTCATTAATCCGTCATTAACCACATGGCTAAGATCCATGCTCAAAGCAAAAGTTGATATTTGTATTGAGAATGAAACATCCAGAAAACTTCTATAGAAATCTCTCAATCCGCTATTTGCAAAAAAGACTCCAAGTGCAGCAGAAAAAATGATAAGAACACCACCGAAAGATTCTCGCCGGACAAAATCGCTCAGGGGAGAAATAATGGAAAGTCCTCTGCTATTTCTCACAATCCAACCTCCATAGGTGTGCCTCCTGTGCAACGAATTAACTCAGAAAATGTTGTTGGATACACCGCATGGGGATGTCCAGCAGCAGCCCAAACAACGTCGTAATCGTTTAACGCTTCATCAATAAGGACTATTTCTGGCTTTGAAACCCACCCCAGCGGACTTACGCCACCAATAGAAAAGCCTGAAGCGTTTTTAACAAAGTCAGCATCTGCTCGGTGGAGTTTTTCAACGCCTAAGCTTTTGGCAACAAGTTCTGTGTCAACGCGATGCCGTCCGCTTGTA
Organism: uncultured Actinomycetes bacterium; assembly: GCA_937888825.1. Taxonomy (GTDB): domain Bacteria; phylum Actinomycetota; class Actinomycetes; order Nanopelagicales; family Nanopelagicaceae; genus Planktophila. The sequence goes on from CALBFE010000099.1 coordinate 64,938, forward strand.
ATAACTAGAAGTGGATTGGCACTAGGGAGTTTGAAAACAATGGAGGATGCTACTTGGCCCACTTCAATACCCAGAGCATTTGCAGCATCGAGTGCGGTGCGAGCAGAGTCAGAGAGAATTGTTACTTCACCAGGACAACCCAACTCTTTGAGCAGGGCTGTTACGCGGATAACTGAAGGGTTAGTGAGAACTTCTTCCACTATCTATGCAACACGGCTTTCTAACTTGAGCGCTGACATGAAGGCATCCACAACTTCTTGCTTGCTCCATGGCTTTGGAGCTTGAGTAATAAAGAAGTCTTTGAGTGCGATTTCAGCTAATTCATCGATGTCGCCTTCAACAAAACCAAGGGTTGAAAGCACAGGAAATTGCAGCTCTGCCAGAATCTTTCTCACAGCGTTAACGCAACGAGATCCATCCTTAGTCCCATCCTGTGGCACACCCATCGCATCGGCAACGCGCTCCATTTTTTCTGGAACGATCTTTGCTTCGCGGGTGAGAGTTTCAACTAGAACTAAACCAATTGTTAGACCGTGAGGAACATGCTTCAAACCACCGATTGCTTGACCCAGTGAGTGTTCTGCAGTGCAGTCAGAGATATTCATTGTTAGACCAGCCATCATGCTGCCTGATGCCATTCCAGCGCGAGCAACTTTGTCACTGCCATCTTTAAAGGCTGCAACTAGAGCTGGTGTCATCATGCGCACTGCTTCATAACCAATGGCATCTCCAATAGGAGTTGAGCACTTAGCAATGATTCCTGCGATTGCTTGAGCCAGAGCATCGATACCGGTGTTAGCTGTCATAGAAGGTGGCATTGAATATGTAAGAACTGGATCAACGAGTGCAACTTGTGCACGAAGGTTTCCATTAGCAATACCTGCTTTACGCCCTGCTTCTGGATCAGAGATAACAGAACCACCAGATACTTCTGAACCTGTGCCGGCAGATGTTGGAAGTGCAACTAGTGGAAGTGTTGGTGCTGGGTAAACAGGTGGCTTTGATTGAAATTCACGGAATGTGCAGTTGAGCTGTGCACACAAACGTGCAGCTTTTGCCGTATCAATAACTGAGCCACCACCGAGTGCCACAACAACATCAGAGCCCGCAGCCTTGAGCGCTGCGATTGAATCATCAACCATTTGAATAGTTGGCTCACCTGCAGGCTTTTCAAAGACAGTAAGGGTGATGCCAGGGGCTGCCTTCATCTGATCAATGAGCTTTGCTGCTGCAGGGTTGAACTTCTCAATATCTTTATCAACCATCAAAAAGACTTTGCTTGCACCAAGCTCTATAACAACTGCTGGCAACGTATCAGCAACACCTTCTCCAAAGCGGACCTTGACTGGAAGGTGATTATTAAATGCGCTGATGTTGTCCACGGAGTACTCCTTGTTGAGTTGGTATGGGTTTGATTCTATATCGCTGAAGGCTTTTTAGAGTAGTGGGCCAAGATCATATGCAGCGCAATGCCTATGGCCATACCCCAAATTAAGTCAATTGCAACGGTGCTAATTGCAGTCATAATTAAAGTGGCAGCTTCTGCCTTTGTGGTGCGCAGTGATTCCATGATTGATGCCGGATTAAGGATTCGATAACTAGTTCCCAGCAATAAACCGGCAATGACCGCAGTTGGAATTTGGCTAACAAGTGGAGCAGCAATGAGTGCAATAAAGAGAAGCACTAGTGCATGAAAAACAGAGGCCAAACGAGATTTGGCATGGGATCTTACATTCACACTTGTTCTGGCGATCGCGCCAGTTGCTGGCATTCCACCAAAGAGAGATGCGGCAAGAGTTGCTAGCCCTTGTCCAAAGAGTTCGCGATTAGGTTCAAAATGAACTTTGTTGTGCGCAAGGCCATCGGCAACACGTGCTGAAAGTAAAGATTCAACTGCTGCAAGTAAGGCAATCCATAGAGCTGGGATAAGTAAGGCGGTTAAATTCTCAAAGATGGGCTTTTGATAGCTGCCAAGTGCGCGGGGGATGTTTCCAATTGTTGCAACATCTATCGAGAAAGCTTTCACAAGCAGAGAAACTAAAAGCAATGCAATAAAACTGGCAGGAATATGTAGTTTCCATTTCAAGCGGTGAACAAGTTGTGGCCAGACAAACTTGATGATCAAAGTAATGAGGACGACTAGGAGGGAGGAATAGTTAAGTCCGGCATTGAGTGCATCTTTTAACGTGTTCCAGGCAACGATGTAGCTTTTCTCGCCATCACCTTTCACAATTCCAAGTGCTAATGGAATCTGCTGCAAAGAGATGATCAGTGCGATACCCACAGTGAAACCCTCAATGACCGTCCATGGCACACGATTTATTACTGCGCCTAACTTAAACACAGCCATGGCAATGACCATCACACCGGCCAAAAGTCCAAGGGCTGGGATTGCCCCAACGCCGTAGTTATGAATAACTGGAATCAAGATAACGGTCATGGCGCCGGTTGGACCACTGACTTGGTATTTAGAACCGCCAAAGATTGCGCCTAAAAAACCAGCAATTATCGCTGTTGTTAAACCAGCAGCTGCTGACATTCCTGAGGTGATTCCAAAACCAATAGCTAAAGGAAGGGCAACAATGGCAACAGTTAATCCGGCGATTAGATCAGTCAATAAATCTTTGCGGTTGGTTGAGAATTCACTTCTATGTGGCCAGAAGGAGAAGAACATGTGGCAGTGTAAGCAGACTATTGGGACATTGTCAGTTACCGTTATCACCTTATGAGCACTGATTTATTAGCAATTGCAACGCGTGCGCGCTCTGGACTTTTGGCAACCTTTTTCTTCATGGGTGTTGTCTCTATGGCCTGGGTTGCTCGTATTCCTGAGATTCGTGATGCTAATGGTTTAAATAATGGGCAATTGGGCTTGATCCTTATTTCAAGCACGATTGGAGCAATCCTGGGCGCACAATTAACTGGGCGCTTAGTGCACTCCTATGGCACTAAGGCAGTTATTCGTATTGCAATCATCATTATGCCCATTGGTTTGGTATTGATGGGTTTTTCAAGCTCACCTATTACTTTAATTTTCGGCCTATTTATTATGGGCCTTGGATATTCGAGTATGGATATCGCATCTAATACGCAAGCTGTTGTCATAGAAAAACTCTTGGGTCGCAGAGTAATGTCTTCATTTCATGCACTGTGGTCATCAGGTGCTTTTGCAACAACGGTTTTAGGTGGATCAATTGCTAAGTATGTTTCCCCTCGCGATAACTTGGTCGGGGTTGGCATCGCATGCTTCGTCTTATTCATTCCTGCCGTGCGCATGCTGCTATCTGCAGATCTAGATGAGCACAATGGCGGCGAAGAAGAGACCGAAGCCAAGATCCCTTTCTTTGGAAAATCAGTTCTTCCCTTGTGGGGGATGGGAATTGGTTTACTAGGTGGGCTTATTGCAGAAGGTGCTGCAAGTGATTGGGGCGCGATCTTGCTGCGCGATGATATGGGCTTTGGCGTTGGTGTTAATGCATCAGCCTTTGCAGTCTTTTCCTTAGCAATGATTACATCTCGCTTTTTGGGCGATAGAGCCCTGGATCACTTTGGACCCAGAAAGACAGTGCTCTACGGTGGTTACTTAGGCGGTATTGGATTAGGTGCTGGAATTGCAATTGGCGTTCCACTCTCTGATACTCAACCAATTTTGGCTCTCATTATCGTCAATATTGGTTTTGCGTGTGCTGGGTTCGGAATTGGTCCAATGTTTCCTGCATATATTTTGGCAGCCTCTGAGGTTCCAGGAATTGCTTCTTCAGTTGCCATTGCCCGTGTGGGAGTGATTGGTCTTGCTGGTTATTTCATTGGGCCATCTGTAACTGGCGCCCTTGCTCAGGTTCTATCTCTTCCAGTTGCAATGATGTATCCGGTGCTTATGTTATTGCTTGCTGGGTATCAGTCTCACTCCATCAAAAAATAAAGCCCCCACAGATTCCTCTGCAGGGGCTTTACTGACTAGTTATTTATAGGTTAAAGAATGCACTTGTAATGCTTGGGCCAAATTCTGTACCTGAACCAACTAATACAAAAATAATCAATGCTGCACCAGCAAGTGAGAGATCTTTAAAGAATCCAATAGATTCATTTTGCTTTGCTGTTGCATCGCTTTCTTTCCAGAAAGCATGCATCATGAAAGCTGTTGGGATTAAGAAGATGGCGATGAGTAGTGCGCCAAGATCTGCATAGACACCAAATGCGATGTAGAGGCCGCCAACAAGAATCATTAGACCTGAAACGATCACGCTGAGCTTTGCAGCTGGAACTTTCTTGTATTGGGCATAGCCAGTCATTGCATCCAACTTGGTGAGATGGCTGATTCCTGATGTGATGAAGATGCCAGCAAACAAGATGCGAGCGATTACGAGTACTACGTCCATGGGGCTCCTTAGTTGGGTGAATACGAACAGGAGCAATAGTAGTTGAAATTTCAACTACTATTTACCCTCGACACGCATGCGCGCTTGCTATTTGTCAGTCCAGGGGGCTATTTTTCGAACATCTGTTCGAATACTAAGAAAGGTCGCCCCAGCTCATGACGCAGGTCAATCCCGCCCACGATGTCACGATCGATGGAGCAACAACGCCCATTGAATTCACCTTTAAGGGGCGGCGCTTTCGTATTCATGCAGTCTTATCTAGATGGTGTGAAGCAGGTGGATGGTGGAATCGCATTAGCGATGGCAAGTACAGACCTGATGATCAAGCACGCGCTCTCTGGCGCGTGGAAGCAGCACCTATTGGAGCGTTAACAACATTTGAACTAGAGCGCGATGAACTGAGCGGTCAATGGATTATCCGTAACGTATGAGCTTTATTCATTTAAACGTTGCTAGTGCTTATTCACTCAAATATGGCACAACCCAACCAGCTGATTTAGTAGAGCGTGCTGCCGCCTTTGAAATGCCGGCGCTGGCATTAACTGATCGTGATGGTTTAGCTGGTGCTATTGCCTTTGCACAAAGCTGTGTTGATTTTGGTATCGCGCCAATTATTGGGGTCAATCTGGCAGTTGATATGGGTGGTACTAATAATCGTCTGACTCTTCTGGCACATAGCGATGGTGGATGGCGCTCGCTGTGTAGGTTGCTGACATCTCTTGCAATGACAAGTGATAGCCGCAGCCCTGTGCTGACCCTTGATTTCTTACAACGCTTTAGCCATTACAGCACTAACGTCTATGCCTTACATGGACCGCACTCTTTAGTGGGTTCATTGATTGCCGATAATCGTATTGATGCAGCTTTCACTGCTTTTAATCAAAGCCGTGATTTATTTGCAGATAACGCCATTGAATGTGTTTCACATCTTGTAGCTGGTAAAGGTCCACGCTCCACATCCCATGCGGCAAAGTCCTTAATTTTTGCCCGTGATCACGATATCGATGCCCTTATTACTAACGCAGTTCGCATGCGCGATAGGGCCGATGGTCCTGTGGCTGATGTTTTAGATTGCGCCCGCCAACTAGTGCCCTTGCACCCGCGCCATATTGAACGGCGCAATGCTGAAGGCTTTTTAAAATCAAGTGATGAAATGATTTCATTAGCGGGCGAAATCGCGCGGGCTGCAGGTGAGCGAACACCGCGGCAATTGCTAGCAACAACTAGGGCATGGGCCGAGCGCTCTTTGTTATCTCCACAGCGCGATATTGGTTTAGGCGGTGCTCATCTACCTGAAGCCCATGTGGTGGGCGCAGATTCAGCCCATGCGATGCGCGTATTGCTGCGCACTCGCAGTGAAGCTGCAATCAACTGGCGCTATAACGATAATGGGATGATTAAAAAAGCTCGCACACGCCTTGATGATGAACTATCGACAGTTGCAACCCTTGGTTTTGAATCATATTTTTTAACTGTTGCCGATATCTGTGACATGGCACGTGGTGCTGGTGTTCGAGTTGCAGCACGGGGAAGTGGTGCAGGTTCATTGATCTGCCACTTACTTGGAATATCCGGCGTTGATCCACTGCAACATGGTTTATTGATGGAGCGCTTTTGTTCACCGCTGCGCAGAGCTTTGCCAGATATCGATATCGATGTTGAATCACATAGACGACTTGAAATCTATGACATGGTTTTTAAACGCTATGGCAATACTGATTGGGATGTGCCAGGCAATCAATCTCGATGTGCAACTGTTGCCATGGTTGATACATACCGTGCTCGCCATGCAATACGAGATGCCGGGGCAGCCCTTGGCCTGCCTGGCATGGAGATTGATATGTTAGCAAAGTCGATGCCACATGTGAGAGCACGCAATATTTCAAAAACCCTCGAGAACTTACCTGAGCTGCGCTCTCTTAATATCTCTGCGCCATTAACTGCAATGACAATTGCGCTAGCCGAGCGCCTAGATGGTCTGCCGCGACATCTATCAATGCACCCATGCGCCATTGTTTTATCTGATGGTGGCCTACTTGATCGCACCCCACTTCTTTCTAGTGCCAGTGGTTATCCCATGGTGGTCTTTGATAAAGATGATGTTGAAGCTATTGGCTTATTAAAACTCGATGTTCTGGGGGTGAGAATGCAGTCGGCAATCTCGTATGCATTAACTGAAATAGAGCGCACGGAAGATGTCAGCGTTGATATTGATGCCGTGCCACTTGATGATCCTGATACCTATGCCTTAATCCAATCCACTCATACTTTAGGTTTATTTCAAATTGAATCTCCGGGTCAGCGCGAACTTGTTGGAAAGTTAGAACCTAAAACATTTACTGATCTCATTATTGATATCTCACTCTTTCGCCCAGGACCAGTGAAATCAGACATGATTACGCCCTTTTTAAAGGCGCGCCATGGTTGGGCCAAAGCCCAAATCATTCACCCAGATCTCTATGAGATTTTGCGCGATACCGAAGGCGTGGTTGTTTTCCATGAACAGGTCATTGAAATCATTGCAACGATGACGGGGGTTTCACTAGCTAGCGCTGATGAAAAGCGGCGGGCGTTGGGGGACAGGGACGGGCAACAAGAAGTATGTGATTGGTTCTTTCCTGCCGCAACTGCGCGAGGGTATGAACTACCCATCGTTGATGAGATTTGGGAAGTTCTACGTGCCTTTGCATCTTTTGGTTTTTGTAAAGCACATGCTGCAGCTTTTGCGCTGCCCACTTACCAATCAGCCTGGCTTAAAACCCATTACCCAGCAGCGTTTTTAGCTGGTGTCCTCACACACGATCCTGGAATGTATCCAAGGCGTTTAATCGTTGATGAAGTGCGACAGATGGGATTAAAGGTTGCACCCCTTGATATCAATGAATCCGATGCGCTGTATCGGGTGGAAGATAACGGCAGCGCAGTTCGTATCGCACTTTCCACTATTACAAAGATTAGTGATGGCGAAGTTACATCGATTATTGCTGGACGGCCCTATATAGATTTAACAGATTTTGTCCGCCGCTCTGGCTGCAGTGTGCCTGTTACTGAAAGTGCAATCTTGACGGGTGCCTTTGATCGTTTGCATACCGATGTTAACCGCCGTGATTTGCTCCTGCATTTTTCTGACCTACAGAAATCACCTAACGCTGGGGTGACAGGGGCGCAGATGAATTTAGCTTTTGCGCCTCCTGTGTTAATTAGCAGCGGGCTGCCTGATATGAGCGCAGCTGAAATCGTTGAACATGAAATAGCGCGCTTAGGTATTGATATGTCCGAGCACTTAGTCAGCTTCTATAGCGATTTCCTTAACTCCATTGGCGCCGTGCGCTCCTGTGATTTACTAGCTCAGCGTTCGCGCTCTTCGGTATTGGTAGCTGGTATAAAAGTTGCGATACAAACACCGCCGGTGCGAAGTGGAAAGCGCGTCATCTTCCTAACCCTTGATGATGGATATGGATGTAGTGATTCAACTTTCTTTACCGACACTCAGGCCGACTTTGCCAGCACGCTCTATTCTTCATCCCTGCTACTCATTCGTGGCATTACTCGTCGCACAGGGGCTCGCGGAATTTCGCTGCGAGCAACTGGTGCATGGGACTTACGCGCGGCCTATGAATCCTGGCGCACAAAAGAAAGTACGCTGGCAATATGAGTGAAGAAGTCGCCAACCAGGCCACCATTCTTCATGTTGATATGGATGCATTTTTTGCCTCGGTGGCAGAGCGCGATAACCCAGAGTTAAAGGGAAAGGCTGTAGTTATTGGTATGGGAGCACGAGGTGTTGTTTCTGCTGCAAACTATGAAGCACGAAAATTTGGTATTCACTCTGCAATGCCCGTGGGACGTGCTCGTCGATTAGCACCACATGCCATCTTTTTACCTGTCGATATGGCGCGCTATCAAGAAGTATCAGAGCATGTCATGGAGATCTTCCATGGTTTCACGCCCTGGGTGGAACCGATTTCACTTGATGAGGCTTTTTTGGATGTGACAGGCTCGCAAAAACTACTTGGCACGGGGCGCGAAATCGCAGCTGCCATTCGCAAGAAAGTAGAAGAGCAAGAAGGCATTACATGCTCGGTTGGAATCGCACCTTCTAAGTTCATCGCTAAGTTAGCTTCAGCTCACTGCAAACCCAATGGAATCTTAGAGATAACAACCGATCGCATCCTTACCTTCTTACATCCACTTCCCATCCAAGCAATGTGGGGAGTGGGACCAAAGACGGCAGAAGTTCTTGAGCGATTAGGACTTAGAACGATTGAAGATATTGCCAAGCTGCCGCGCGCCACACTTATCAGAGCACTGGGTGAAGCAAATGGTGCTTCCCTCTATGAACTTGCATGGGGCCGTGATTACAGAGATGTCACACCTGAAGAACCTGATCGCAGCATTAGCGCAGCAGAGACTTTCCCGCAGGATCTAGATAATCCGGAAGAGATATTGACTGAGTTTTTGCGGCTAACTGAGAGGGCAACTGCCAGATTGCGTGATCGTGATTTGTTTGCAAAAACAATAAGTATCAAAGTGCGCTTTGCTGATTTTTCAACGATTAATCGCAGCAAGACTTTGCCGCTGCCCATTGATAGCACCCATGATGTCTATGATGTTGTGAAGGGGCTCTATCAAGCACTACGCATTGAACGGGCCAGATTGCGTCTTGTGGGAGTCTCTCTAGAGAACTTAAGTCAGGGAGCACCGCATCAGATGATGCTGGGAGAGCGCGAAGTAGGCTGGCGCCAAGCCGAAGGGGCTATGGATCAAGCCCGGGCCCGTTTTGGTAAGGGTTCTGTGCGCCCTGCCCGCTTAATAAAAGAGATTGAGGATGAAGAAGAGTAATTTCTAAGTAGCCAGAGGCGCCATTCGTGTTCTATTGTTGGGACATGACTTTATCTGATCATGAGAAGCGGATGCTCCAGGAGATGGAAGCTGCCCTGATGACGGAGGATCCACGCCTAGTTTCAGCCCTTTCTGGTGAGGCTAAGTCCTTTGGCAGAAACCGCATTTTGCTGGGCGTTGGCCTGATTGCATTGGGAATCCTGGTCCTCTTCACTGGTCTGATCTCAAAGACAACGCCTGTGGGAGTACTCGGATTCATCATCGCCCTAGGTGGGGTAATCACAGCTATCTCATCGATTGGCCGCCCATCTATGCCTAAGAGCAAGCGCCCATCTTCCATCAGCGCTCGCCTTGAACAACGCTGGGATGAGCGCAATAACGGCTAAATAATCTCAACTTTCAATCTAAGGGCTCCCATTGGGGCCCTTTTTTCATGCCCTCATATTCTAAAAAACAGGTGGGGAGGGGTGGGGCTCAAAAGGGTAAATAGTGGCGAAAGGTGGTTGAAAAAGGAGGAAAGTGGAGTAAAGTGGGGAATTAAGCGCAGAGAGTAAGCGCAGCGAACCTGGGGAAGGGGGCGCTAAAAATGTTTCTTGGCACCCACGAGCCACGCCTTGATGACAAAGGCCGTTTAATTTTACCCGCGAAATTTCGCGAAGAACTCTCTTCAGGTTTAGTAATTACTAAAGGACAAGAACGTTGTCTTTATGTATTTCCATCAGCAGAGTTTTCAGTAATCACAGAGACGCTAAAACAAGCACCAGTCACTGCAAAATCAGCTCGCGATTACATGCGTGTGATGTTTGCAGGAGCACACGATGAAATTCCTGATCGTCAAGGTCGCGTAACTATTCCTCAAGGACTTCGCACATATGCAGGACTTGAAAAAGATTGCGTTGTTATTGGTGCAAATACTCGCGTTGAAATTTGGGATGCAACTTCTTGGAATGAATATCTAGCAGATCGCGAAAAGGGATTTGCCGATGTTTCAGAGGAGGTATTCCCAGGGTTGTTCTAACTCTCTCATTTGTGGCCACCGCCGACCCTTCGAAAATAACGGCGCCCCTTCCCCGGCGCCGATATAAAACAGATCCGTCGGCCGGCGGTGACCAGAGATGAGAGCACTGCAGTAAAGCGCAATAAGTAACTACGTATGAGTTGAAAGGGGGAGAGAGTGAATAACAACGTTGCACATGTATCTGTGATGCTAGATCGTTGCATTAATTTACTGACCCCAGCAATTCAAGCAAGTGAGCATCCAGTTATTGTTGATGCAACTCTTGGCGCAGGTGGTCACACCCAAGCTCTACTTACTAAGTTTCCACATCTAAGTGTTATTGGCATCGATCGTGATGCAGATGCCCTTGCTGCAGCAACTGCTCGTCTGGCTCCATTTGCCGATCGTCTTTGCACATCTCATGCAACCTTTGATCAAATCGCAGATGTTGTGGCATCTCATGGATTCACAAAAATAGATGGCGCGCTCTTTGATCTTGGTGTTTCATCGATGCAGCTAGATCAAAGCGAACGTGGCTTTTCTTACTCACAAGATGCACCCCTAGATATGCGCATGGATCGCAGCCAGTCACTTACTGCTGCAGAGATTGTTAACTCTTATGAGCCAGGCCAGTTAGTAAAGATTTTGCGCACGTACGGGGAAGAAAAGTTTGCGACCAGAGTGGTGGAGAGAATTGTTAAGGCCCGGGCAATTGCACCGCTTAATTCAACCTCCCAACTGGCCGATCTCATTAAAGAGGCGATACCTGCGGCAACTCGTCGCACAGGTGGAAATCCGGCCAAGCGCACATTTCAAGCCCTTCGAATTGAAACCAATGATGAACTCGGTGCGATTACGCGGGCACTTCCTGCAGCACTTGGACTACTCAATATTGGTGCCCGCTTAGTAGTGATGTCATTTCAATCCCTTGAAGATCGCATCGTCAAAGAGCTATTTGTTGCATCCACTACCTCTGGCACACCACGTGGTCTGCCATTTGATTTACCTGAATTTGCTGCCAAGTTCTCACTTGTTATCCGTGGCAGCGAAACTCCAACAACAGAGGAACTAAAGGAAAATCCGCGCTCGGCATCTGTTCGTTTGCGTGCTGTTGAAAGGGTGGCTGCATAATGGCAATGACGGCGTTTTCTCCAGCAATCACGCGCTCACGTGAAATCATCGCAAATAAGACTGCAGAAGTTGCACTCAAACTAGTTCCAGATGTTTCAGAACAAAGCCAAGAAAATCGTAAGTATTTTGCCAAGTTTGTATCTGTCGTGGGGGTCCTTGCATTGATGTGCCTTCTCTTCATCAATACATTACTTGCACAAGATGCTTTCACACTTAGTCATTTAAAGCTTGAGGCAAAGATGGTCAGTGATCAACGTGAAGCAATCGTCCGTCAGATTGATGGCATTGCAGCACCTGAGAACCTAGCAAAAGCAGCAACTGCACTAGGAATGAAGCCATCTGAAACCCCAACGTTCTTAAGCCTTAATCCACCAGTAACACCAGCAGAAAGTGTGGACAATGGGTAATTTTTCATTAGCTCATAACCGAATTAGAGCCCTCATCTTTTTACTTGCATTAGCGATGTTCGTATTTGGTTTGCGCTTAGTTCAGGTACAGGCAGTGCAAGCGGGGGACTACCGCATGCGCGCTGTGAATGAAATGGAAAATACTAAATCTCTTCCAGCCCCTCGCGGTGACATCACCGATATCAACGGAATCGCATTTGCTCGCAGCGTTGCTGCAACCAGCATTGTGGTTGATCAGACACAGATTACAAACCCTGCTCGAGTCGCAAACTTCATTGCACCAATTCTTGATTTACCAGTTGCCCAAGTTCAAGCCAGCATTACTGGTAAGCGTAAATGGAACATGGTCTATCAAAATGCAAAGCCGGCGCTATGGCAGAAATTGACTCAATCTATTTCTCAGTTCAATTCACAGTACCCAGCAATGAGTCCAGATCGAATTATTGGTTTCTTCCCAGAGCGTGGATACATTCGTGAGTATCCATCAGGCTCACTCATTGCCTCATTAGTTGGCTTTGTTAATCGTGATGGCAAAGGCGCAACTGGCCTTGAATCAAGTATGAATTCAACGATTTCAGGAATTGATGGAAAGTATTCTTTTGCTAATGGCTATGGCGCCGAAATTCCAGGTTCTCAATCTGAAATCATCCCAGCCCAAACTGGCACAACCGTTCGCCTAACAGTTGATCGAGATATTCAGTGGGTTGCATCTCAAGCTATCTCTGAAGCTGTTAAATCTTCACATGCTATTAGTGGAACCGTGATTGTGATGGATCCAAAAACAGGTGAAATCTTGGCCCATGCAACTGCGCCAACATTTGACCCTAATAATACTTCTAAAGTCGCACTCGTTGCTATGCGCAATCCTTCGGTCCAAGATGTTTATGAACCAGGTTCAACGGGCAAGGTAATGACATTGGCTGCAGCCCTTGAAGAAAAGAAAGTAACTCCCGAAACGGTTATAACGGTCCCATATGCACTTAAGCGCTCAATCAAGGTTTTCCATGATCACGATAAGCACCCAACACTTCACTTAACAACTGCTGGGGTATTAGCTGTTTCAAGTAACACGGGATCAATTAAAATTGGTGAACTTCTATCCCACGATACTTTCTATGACTACTTAACTAAATTTGGTGTTGGTTCAAAAACCGGTTCAGGTTTACCTGGGGAATCCCGCGGAATCCTTCCTAAAGTAGCTAATTGGTCAGGCACGTCAGCGCCTACAATGGCATTTGGCCAGGGTTATTCACTCACAGCAATGCAAGCCACAAGTATTTTCGCAACTATTGCCAATGATGGTGTTCGTGTTTCACCAACTGTAATTGCAGGAACTCATGATTCAAGTGGAAACTTCACACCTGCGCCAGGTCGCACAAGTCAGCGCGTGATTAGCTCAGAGACTGCAAAAGCGATGCGTTTGATGATGGAGAGCGTTGTCTCTGGAAATGGAACTGCGCCAACTGCAGCCATTGCTGGTTATCGCGTGGCAGGCAAGACTGGTACCGCCCAGCGCATAGATGACACATGCGGTTGCTACCGGGGATACACCGCTTCATTTATTGGTTTTGCACCAGCAGATAAGCCTGCCTATGTCATTAGCGTGACTATTCAAGATCCAAAAGGTCTGCACTGGGGCGGTGCTCTAGGTGGGCCAGTATTTAAGAAAGTGATGTCATTTGTTCTACAAAGCCGCCACATCGCACCTACTGGCACGACATTTGATCCAATCCCTTTGAATAAAAAAGCGTTAGCTGCAAAGAAGGCCCAGGATGCAACGGCCAATAACTAGTCACCAGAAAAAACTCTCAGCGCTATGCGCCATAGTTGGCGCGGAATCTATTTCCAAAGAATTAGAGAGCATTGAAGTCAGCGGAATAACCCAAACTAGTAGTGCAGTATTACCTGGAGATCTCTTTATTGCTCTGCCCGGCGAAAAATTCCATGGGGCGCAATTTGCATCCGATGCAATATCACGCGGCGCAGTTGCAGTTCTGACTGATGCTCAAGGTTGCAAAGATATAAAAGGTGTTCCAGTTCTTATTTCAACAAATCCTAGGCGAGCTGCTGGAATAGCAAGTGCTTGGTTTTATTCCGAGCCGATGCGAGATCTCTATAGCGTTGGTGTTACAGGAACTAATGGCAAAACCACAGTAACAACTTTACTTCACCAAATCATGACCGCTGCAGGTAGAGATAGTGGGCTTATCGGAACGGTTGAGACTCGTATTGGTATTGAGAGCCTTGCTAGTAAGCGCACTACCCCAGAGAGCTCTGATCTGCAGGCTCTATCTGCTGTCATGCGTGAGCGTCATATGCGCAATTTGATCATGGAAGTTTCAAGCCATGCAATTACACTGGAGCGAATTCGTGGTAGCCACTTTGCTGTCGTTGGTTTTACCAATCTTTCACAGGACCATCTAGATTTTCATAAAGATATGGAAGATTACTTTGCGGCAAAAGCAAAGCTATTTACATTTGAATATGCTGATTTAGCAGTGATTAATCTTGATGACCCTTATGGAAAGCGTCTAGCTGCAAAAACTGAGTTGCCAGTTGTAACTCTGTCTAGATTAGATGCCACAGCTATATGGCACTTTGCCTCGATTGAATCTGATTATGTTGGCGCTTCGGTTTCCATCCGCGGTAGTGGCGGAATCCTCATTGAGGGTAAAACAGCGTTGCATGGTGGCTTTAATTACGACAATCTTTTGATGGCCGTTGCCATTGCAGTTGAAAGCGGAATTGATCCCATTGATATCGCTGCAATATTGCCAACACTTAACGGGGCCGCTGGGCGCTTAGAGGCTGTGCGCCTTGGACAAAACTTCACGGCCCTTGTTGATTATGCGCATTCTCCAGATGCCGTGAAAAGAGTTTTAGAAACAGCGGCTGAGATAGCTGATGGAAAAGTAATTGCAGTACTTGGTTGCGGGGGAGATCGGGATAAAACTAAGCGCACTTTGATGGGTCAAGCACTTCATGAAGGCGCAGATATAGCTATTTACACCAGCGATAACCCGCGTTCTGAGAAAGCTGAAGACATTCTGGTTCAGATGGTTTTAGATATAGATGTGCTCCCACCTAGTGAAGTAATTGCTGATAGAGCCCAAGCTATTCGCGCAGCAGTCAACCTTGCACAAGCAGGCGATGTCGTGATGGTTTTAGGCAAGGGACATGAAAAGGGCCAGGAAATTAATGGGCAGATTCATGAGTTTGATGATCGTATTGAATTAGCTAAAGCGATTGAAGATAAGAAATGATTACTTTAACTGCTGGAGAAATAGCCCTTTTAGTCGGCGGGGAAGTCTTTTGTGATAAAGATTTACTAGTTTCAAAAGCCCCAGTCTTTGATTCTCGATTAGCAACACCTGGTTGTTTCTTTCTAGCCCTTAAAGGTGAAAGCGCTGATGGCCATGAGTTCGCAGCTGATGCATATCGAAATGGTTCGATGTTTTCTCTCACATCAGAGCGTATTGATGGTCCTTGCATTGTTGTGGTAGATGTACTTGAGGCCTTGTCTATTCTGGCAGCCTTTGTGAGAAAGCGCTTAGACAAATTAATTGTTATCGGCATTACAGGATCCCAAGGAAAGACAAGTACTAAAGATCTCTTAACTCACATGCTTGGCGCAGTTGGTCCAACTGTTGCACCAGCAGGCTCATTTAATAATGATTTGGGTCTACCCATTACCTTGCTGCAATGTGATGATCGCACGCGTTTTTGTATCCTTGAAATGGGTGCAAGGCATATGGGCGATATTGCTCGCTTGTGCGAGATTGCAAGGCCAAACATCGGTGTCGTCCTAACAGTTGGAACTGCCCACATTGGTGAGTTTGGTTCACGTGAGGTTATTGCCAAAACTAAAGGTGAACTCATTGAGTCATTAGATAAAGACGGTATTGCAATCTTGGGTACTTATGATGAGTTCACACCCAAGATGGCCTCCCTGCATCAGGGTCAAGTAATTCTCTTTGGTGAGAAAGCAGATATTCAAGTAAGAGCTACAGATGTTGAAATGCGAGAAGGACGACCACACTTTGATTTAGTTACACCAGCTGGGAGAGATGCAGTCGGCATGCGCGCGGTTGGTGCACATCAAGTATCTAACGCCCTTGCAGTTGCTGCAGTGGGAACTGCGCTTTCACTGCCACTGGAGTTAATCGCTAGTTCCTTATCAACTGCTGAAATATCTAGTAAGTGGCGCATGGAACTCCATGAAAGCGCTGATTTGCTCATCATTAACGATGCTTATAACGCCAATCCAGAATCGATGAAAGCGGCTATGCGCGCACTTGTTCTCTTTGCTCAAGAGCGCGGTGGCTCGGCATGGGCATTTGTTGGAAAAATGAATGAACTTGGTCAGACACAGGCACCGCAGAGCGCTGCAATTGGGGCACTTGCGGTTGAATTAGGAATTGATCACTTAGTTGAAATCAATGCTCCTGAATACGGAGAACCAGTTGGCGCAATGGTGATTCACCAGCGCCCAACGATTGAGTCAGCGATTGATTTAGTGGATTACTTCGCACCGGGTGATGTTGTTCTAGTCAAAGCATCACGCTCACAAGGTTTTGAAGTTCTTGCAGAATCACTAGAACGCGCCTGGAGTGAAAAGAGTGGAGTGGATTCATGAGACAGATCCTTATCGCAGGAGCTTTTGCTCTCGCCTTTGCCCTCTTTGGTACAAAGGTTTTAATTCGAGTCCTTGCCGCACGTGGATATGGTCAAATCATTCGAGACGATGGACCATCGACACATAAGGTAAAGCATGGCACGCCAACTATGGGCGGCATCATTTTTATTCTAGCTGCAATTTTTGGTTATCTCATGGCACACCTTCTTTCAGGAAATCCAATGACAGCTTCAGCTTTGCTAGTTATTGGTTTAGTCGTCGGATTAGGTTTTGTCGGATTTATTGATGATTGGCTCAAAGTTTCACGCCAAAACTCTCGTGGACTTAAGGGTCGATACAAACTTCTAGCTCAAGCTTCACTGGCCGGCGTATTTGGCTATGGTGGTCTGCAGTTTGCCGATCAATATCAACTTACTCCAATTTCGCAGTACCTATCAACAGTTAAAGAAACTTCTATCTACCTCGGCACGGGATTAGTTATTGCCTTCGTCATCTTGATGGTGATGTCGGCAAGTAATGGTGTGAATTTAACTGATGGCCTAGATGGTTTAGCAACGGGCGCAACAATTATGACTTTCTTAGCATTTGTATTAATTGGTGTGTGGGAGTTTGGTCAAAGTTGCACCATTGATGCAATAACAACGAGTAACTGTTACCAAGTTCGTGATCCACTTGATTTAGCGGTTCTTGCTGCGGCTTTTGCGGGTGGTTGCACAGGATTCCTCTGGTGGAATACCGCACCAGCCAAAATCATTATGGGCGACACTGGTTCCCTAGCCCTTGGAGCAGCCATCGCTGGCTTTGCAACAACGCTTCGCGTTGAGATGCTCTTGATTCCACTAGGTGGGTTATTTGTTATTGTCACAATGTCAGTAGTTATTCAAACGCTTTATTTCAAACTCAGTGGTGGCAAGCGAGTCTTTCGTATGGCGCCCCTCCATCATCACTTTGAGTTAAAGGGTTGGGCTGAGATAACTGTAGTTATTCGTTTCTGGATTATTGCTGGGCTCTGTGTTGCAGGTGGTCTGGGTCTGTTTTATGCACAGTGGGTAGCTAAGTAATAACTATGCCACTCTCTTTTAATGGCCAGAGAATTCTCATTCTCGGCGCAGGTGTTACGGGAAATGCTGTTGCCCGTTCACTGACTAAAAGAGGGGCAGTTATAAGTTTCGCTGATGAAAATCTCTCCGCCCAATCAGGACACAGAGTCATTGATACTAAAGAAGTGGTTATCAAAGATTTTAATGCAGTAGTTGTTTCACCAGGTTGGCGCCAGGATCATCCACTCGTTGTTGCGACGCTGAATGCGGGTTTGGTATTGCTCAATGAAGTTGATTTGGCATGGCAGATAAAGAGTGAGATTGCACCTGCGCAAAAGTGGCTGGCCCTGACTGGCACTAATGGCAAGACAACCACAGTTGAAATGGTCGCAGCAATGTTAAAGCGCGGTGGATTAAAAGCAACGGCATGTGGCAACGTTGGTGAAACCGTTATTGAGGTTGTGGATCGCAGTGATGCATATGAAGTACTAGTTCTAGAGCTTTCCTCTTTTCAACTGCATTGGTCAAAGCAGGCTCAATTTGTGGCAGGTGCAATCCTTAATATTGCCGATGATCATATTGATTGGCATGGAAGCTTTGATGAGTATGCAAAAGCTAAGCTTTCAATTCTTGATCGTGCATCTACGGCCGTGTTAAATGCTGATGATGATGAAATAGTGAAGCGCACCAGCCTTTGGCAGGGGAGAAAAGTTTTTTATAGCCTAGATACTCCAGCACCAGGTGAAATTGGTTTAGTAGAAGAGCTTTTAGTAGATCGCGCCTTTGTGCAAGATCCCCAAGAAGCTTCTATGTTTGCCGAGTTAGTGGAAGTAAAGCCAACGATTCCGCATAATGTTTCAAACACACTTGCTGCAGCAGCACTTGCTAGAACTGTTGGTGTTTCTCATGAGGATATTCGCAGCGCAATCAAGGATTTCAGACCAGGGCGCCACCGCATTGAAACCGTACATTCTGCTGATTCAATCAACTGGGTTGATGATTCCAAAGCTACGAACCCACATGCAGCAACGGCCTCACTACTCTCACATGAATCAGTAATTTGGATTGCTGGGGGATTAGCTAAAGGTGCAGCGATGGAAGAGTTAGTAGAGCGCACTGCCAAGCGAATTAAGGCTGCAATCCTTATTGGAACCGACAGAGGATTAATTGAATCTGCACTTATTAAGTTCTGCCCACAAGTTCCACGTGTTCTCATTGATGCTGATTCATCTGAAGAGTTAATGACAAAAGCTGTGAGCGCTGCGAAGGGCTTTGCTCAAGCTGGCGATACGGTCCTATTGGCACCGGCTTGTGCATCTATGGATCAATTCATCTCCTATGCCGATCGAGGAGATTGCTTCGCAGCTGCAGTCAAGAAGGTCGTGAATAAATGAAAGCACAGAAGCGAAGCACACTCTTATCGCGCCCCATCAATCTTTATTACATGTTAGTTGGTAGCACACTGGCATTGAGTATTTTTGGTCTGGTCATGGTTTTTTCAGCATCATCCATTTACTCCCTTGAAAATAAGGGTTCAACATGGGCAATTCTCTTTCGCCAATTCATCTTCTTAGTTATTGCAATTCCAATGGCATGGGCGCTCTCGCGCTTTTCTTTGGCTCGTTGGAAGTTCTTTTCTCGTTTTGGTATTCTGGCTTCAGTGGGCTTACTTGCCATTGTGCAAGTGCCTGGTTTTGGTAAAAGTGTGAATGGTAATAACAACTGGATATCACTTGGCTTTGTGGATATTCAACCCAGCGAAATTGCCAAGTTCTTAATGATCTTGTGGGCTGGCTCGATTTTGGCTAAACGTGAGCGCGCGGGAGATATTCAAGCAAATGTTCTCAAACTGATTGCACCAGCATATTTGCTGTGTATCTTCTTAGTTCTATTAGGAAAAGATTTAGGAACTGCCTCAGTATTTGCCTTTGTATTGGCAGGAATGCTTTGGGTTTCTGGAGTACATCTAAAGTTATTTGCAGCGATTTCAGCTGTGGGCTTTTTAGGAATTGCGGCGTTGATTATTTCTGCTCCATATCGAGTTGCTCGCTTTTCTGTTTTCCTTAATCCATTTGCTGAAGATCAATACAAATCAGTGGGCTGGCAGCCTGCTCACAGTCTTTTAGGCCTAGCTAGTGGTGGATTATTTGGTGTTGGACTTGGAGCCAGCCGCCAAAAGTGGGGAAATCTTCCTGAAGCTCACACCGACTTTATCTTTTCAGTAATTGGCGAGGAGCTAGGACTCTTTGGAACTATCGCGACTTTGTTAATACTCTCCACACTTCTATTTTCAATATTTAAAATTGCTCTTCGCGCGCAAGATCCCATGGTGCGCTATGTCTGTTCAGGCGTTGGTTGCTGGATAGGGATTCAAACAGTGCTCAATATCGGCTCTGCAGTCAGTGTTCTTCCAGTGGTGGGTGTAACTTTGCCACTACTTTCCTATGGAGGTTCGGCCTTGATTGCTACTTATATGGGAATCGCATTTGTTATCGGTGCTGCCCGTAGAGATACAGCAATTTATCAAGAGTTAGAAAAAACTGGTTTACCGAAATGGCTTCGATAGTTCTTGCTGGCGGTGGCACCGCCGGCCATATTGAACCGGCATTGGCTGTGGCAAGGGTATGGAAGAGTGCGAACCCTCACGATGAGATTACGTTTTTAGGAACAGCAAAGGGTTTAGAAAATACTTTGATTCCAGCTGCTGGTTTTACCGTCAGCAATATTCCGAAAGTTCGAATCTCAAGAACGCCTTCACTCACATGGGCCAGAATTCCCTTTGAATTGGTGGCTTCAGTACGGGCCTGCCGTGCAATATTGAAAGGTGCAGATTTACTCATCGGCTTTGGTGGTTATGTTAGTGCTCCTGCATATATCGCTGCACGAACTCTTGGCCTTCCAGCGATTATTCATGAAGCAAATGCAAAACCTGGTTGGGCAAATCGACTGGGTGCGATTTTCACTCCTTATCTAGCAGTTGCACATGGGGTTAGTACAGGCATGTTTAGCGATGCGTTGATTACGGGTTTGCCACTTCGAAGTGATGTTGCAGATGCGCTCAAGGGGGTAGGTGGCGATTGGAAGAGTGCTCGAGCACAAGCCAAAACTCGTTTGGGATTTGATTCATCGCAGCCATTGGTATTTGTTATGGGTGGCTCACAAGGCTCGGTTGCAATAAATAAAGTGATTGAACAATCGGTGCCCGCACTAAGTAAAAAAGGTATTGTGATGATGCATTCGGTGGGACGTGGGAATGTTTTGCCAACTGCAACAGATCTCTATCGCCCAGTGGCATATGTGGACCAGATGGCAGATGCCTATTTAGCCGCAGATCTAATCATCGCGCGCAGCGGAGCAGTTACTTGCGCTGAATTTAGGGCTCTTGGCCGTTACGCTCTTTTTGTGCCACTACCCATTGGAAATGGAGAACAGTTCCATAATGCACGGGGATTACTTGCAGATGGACGGGCAGAAGTAATTAATCAAAAGGAATTTACGCGCTCATATTTAGAAACTCACATTGACGCACTGCTTAAATCCAGTAGCGCGGCTCCGTTAGAAGGTTCTGCACTTGATGCAGATGCAGCCCTAAAAATTGCGGCGCTAGGACAGCACGCTCTGGAGTCACGATGAATAAGCCAACTTTGCAATCTCTCATTGGTAAACGCGTTCACTTCATAGGTATTGGTGGGGCAGGAATGAGCGGTTTGGCGCGAATCTCACTTTCTCATGGGATCACGGTCAGTGGTTCAGATGCTAAGGATTCATCGGTGGTCAAAGCCCTGCAAACCTTAGGTGCAACGATATCAACAGTGCATACGGCCAGCAATGTTGATGGTGCTGATTTGGTTGTTTATTCAACTGCGATTTCAACTTCTAACCCGGAGCTCATGAGAGCTCAAGAGTTAAAGCTGACTACCTTGACACGAGCTGGCGCACTTTCAATTTTGATGTCTGAATCTAAAAGCATTGCTGTGGCTGGCACACACGGCAAGACAACAACTTCTTCGATGATGGCCGTTGCGCTACAAGCATGCGGGGCAGATCCATCCTTTGCAATTGGCGGAACAATTACCGCCTCTGGCTCTAATGCTCATCGTGGCACGGGAGAGATCTTTGTTGCAGAGGCCGATGAATCCGATGGTTCATTTATTGAATATCATCCATATGCAGCGATAGTGACAAATGTTGAACATGATCACGTTGATTTCTTTGTAACTCCAGAGGATGTGGCGCAGGCCTTTAAAGATTTTGCAGCAACTATTGCACCAGACGGCTTCCTTACTTACTGCGCAGATGATGGCGGGGCCAAAGCTTTGGCCTCAATCGTTACGACGTGTGCATTAATTTCTTATGGAACCGATGAAAGCTGTGATCTGAGATTAGATTCCATTGAGTTAGAGGCTATGGGTTCAAGAGCACGTGCGATATGGCGGGGCAAAGTTGTTGGTTTCATTGAACTTCAGGTGCCTGGTCATCACAATCTACTTAATGCTGCTGCTGTATTAGCTACAGGTTTAAATCTTGGCCTTCCTGCCCCTGAATTATTAACGGGATTGGCTGTTTTTAGGGGCACTGGCCGACGCTTTGAACTCAAAGGAACCGTGCATGGAATTAGAGTCATTGATGATTATGGACACCACCCAACAGAAATTGATGTGACGTTAAAGGCTGCTCGTCGCCTTGCAGGAGATGGCCGATTAATTGTTATTTTCCAACCACATCGCTACTCCAGAACCAAGGCTTTTTCTACCCAGTTTGCCAAAGCGTTAGATATGGCAGATCGCGCAATAGTTCTAGAGGTTTATGCCGCTAGTGAAAAGCCAATTACAGGTGTCACATCTCGTCTAATCACTGATGCAATGAGCCACGGCGAATACATTCCTAATTTCATTGAAGTAACTGATTCAGTCATAGATTCTGCACAGCCACAAGATGTGATCATCACCCTGGGAGCCGGAGATGTCAGCTCTCTAGCACCCATTATCGTTGACGGACTAAGCCGTCGTTTCGGATAAATGAAAAACAAACGCCTTATTGCACTTGCTGGTGTAATCATTTTGAGCCTTGCCTCATACGCCCTGGGTTGGTCAACCCTCTTTACAGTCAGTTCAGTTGAAGTCAAAGGCACGGATCAGTTCTTGCCGCAAAATGTGAGGGTGGGAGAAAAACTTGCACGAGTCGAACCTCGAGCAGTAGCGGCAAAATATGAAAAGTCTGCCTTTGTGCAAGATGCGCAAGTGAGTAGAAATTGGATTTCAGGCAAAGTTACGATTTCGATTACAACAAGAACACCTGTTGCCATCTTTAATAATCAGGCTATAGATGATTCAGGAAAAGCTTTTGTGCTTAAGGGCAATCTGCCAGCGAAATTGCCACAGATCCAGGCTATCAATGTTGAAATTGCGGTCACGGCCGTGGAGTTTTTAACCTCGCTGCCAGATGAGATTAGGTCAGGTTTAAAGATTCTTAAGGTCCGTAGTACCGGGGCATATGTCTTGATAGTTGATGTCGAGGGCCGAAATGTTGAAGTTCGATGGGGATTTGCTATAGATAATGCCTTAAAAGCTAAGGTTTATAAAGCTTTATTGGCACAGCCAGAAAATGCAAAGTTAAAGAGGATGGATCTCTCTGCACCACATGCTCCTATCGTTAAATAAAGTTTTTTAACGACACAATAAATAAATCATGTCGGTGTTTGATTAAGAGCCTTGCGCACTTTACGTTCGCCTTATAGAAAACGTTGAATTATAAGGCTCAAGTAGAGGTTTATGGTTCTCAAGGAGGATACAAGTGGCTTCACCGCAGAATTATTTAGCAGTCATCAAAGTTGTTGGTATTGGTGGCGGTGGAGTAAATGCAATCAATCGCATGATTGATGTTGGACTCAAAGGTGTTGAGTTCATTGCAATTAATACAGATGCACAACATTTATTAATGAGTGATGCAGATGTGAAATTGGATATTGGTAGAAAAACAACACGTGGTCTCGGCGCTGGCATGGATCCAGAAAAGGGTCGCGAAGCAGCCCTTGATCATGCAGACGACATTGAAGAAATTTTACGTGGCGCAGATATGGTTTTTGTTACCGCAGGTGAAGGTGGCGGAACTGGAACAGGTGCGGCACCAATTGTTGCAAAGATTGCAAAAGATATCGGCGCATTAACTATCGGTGTTGTTACTCGCCCATTTTCTTTTGAAGCAAAACTTCGCTCAGCACAAGCCGATGTTGGAATTGAAGCGCTCAGAGCAGAAGTTGATACGTTAATTGTTATCCCAAATGATCGCCTTCTCGCAATTTCAGATCGCACCATCACTTTGGCAGATGCTTTCAAGAGTGCGGATCAAGTTCTACTCTCTGGTGTTCAAGGAATTACAGAGATCATTACGCAGCCAGGTTTAATCAACTTGGACTTTGCAGATGTGAAGGCAGTAATGTTAGGAGCAGGTTCTGCGTTAATGGGAATCGGCTCTGCTCGTGGAGAAAATCGAGCACTGCGCGCTGCAGAGCTAGCTATCTCTTCTCCGCTACTTGAAGCATCCATTGATGGTGCTATGGGCGTTTTACTTTCAATTTCTGGTGGATCAGATCTTGGTTTGTTTGAAGTCAATGAGGCGTGCGAGCTAGTTCAATCTGCTGTTCACCCAAATGCCAAGTTCATCTTTGGAACAACTATTGATGACGCTCTAGGTGATGAAGTTCGTATCACCGTAGTTGCAGCTGGCTTTGAAGGTGGAGAGCCTCGCAAGGTTGTAACACCAGTTATTGATGCTGCCACTTTGGGAGGGGTAGCTAATCCAATTCCAAGCAATGACCCAATCTCGGTTGCACTGGATTTAGACTCTGATTCAACTCCGCGTCGCCGTGTTACTTTTGAAGAACTCGTAGCCGAGGATGAGATCGACGTTCCAGACTTTATGAAGTAAGGGCAATTGCCTAGCGTTTTTACTACAAGGCGCAATGGTGCAAGCCTTGCGCCCTATGAGTCATTGAACTTAGCCCAACACGTTGGTGATGACACAGAGAGCGTTGTAATTAATCGTCAACTTTTAGCAAAGATAACTGGGCCTGTTCAGTTTATGAATCAGGTGCATGGGAATGAAGTTGTAGAAGTAAAGGTTCTTATTGATGATCCAACGTGTGATGCACTCATTACTACCGTGCCAGGAATTGCGCTGGCGGTGATGGTTGCAGACTGCATTCCACTGTTGCTCTCATCATCAACTGTTGTTGGTGCGGTGCATGTTGGCAGGCGTGGGCTAATGAATTCAGTTGCAATTAAAGCGCTGGAAGCAATGAGAAAGCTGGGCGCCGGTCAGATTCATGCCCAGATTGGCCCATCTATTTGTGGGCGGTGCTATGAAGTTCCACAAGAGTTAGCCGATGAAGTGAGCGCCAAACATCCCGTGGCTACTTCATTGACCAATAACTTAACGCCAGCGCTCGATCTTCCTAGAGCTTTGATAGCTGATTTAGTGGCCAATGGTGTGACATATAAAGCATCACCGATATGCACTCTGGAAAATGATGAGTACTTTTCCTATCGTCGCCACAACATCACAGGCAGAAATGCGGGTGTGGTGTGGCTATAGATCGAAGTGGTGAGATTGCAACCAATTTAGAGGCAGTTCGTGATCAGATATCAAAGGCTGCGAGCATTGCTGGTAGAGCACTGGATGAAATAACTCTTATTGCTGTGACTAAGACTTTTCCAGCCAGTGATGTTGAGATTCTGCGTGATCTGGGAGTTAATGACTTTGGTGAAAATAGAGATGCAGATGCGGCGCCAAAGGCTGCTGCTGTGGGTGGAACTTGGCATTTTCAAGGTCAGATTCAAAGTAATAAGTTGAAATCAATTACCTCTTGGGCCAACGTTATTCATTCATTGGATGAGATTCGACATTTTGAAGTGATTGAGAAAAGTGCCCCTTATCCTTTGGATATTTTCTGTCAGGTTTCACTCGATGGCTCTGCGGGCCGCGGAGGAGTCAGTGAGCAAAAGCTCTATGAATTGGCGCAGGCGATTGAAAAATCTGCCACCCACAGACTTCAAGGGCTGATGGCAGTTGCCCCGCTGGGTGTTGATCCCTCAGATGCATTTTCCAAATTATCAGTGATACATAAGGCTTTTATGGCCGATTTTCCAAAGGCAGATAAGTTATCAGCTGGCATGAGTGGGGACTTTAAAGAGGCGATTGCCTATGGTGCGACACATATTCGGATAGGGAGTTCAATCCTGGGTTCGCGCTAGGCCTACAGGTACCGTTGTGTTATGGCTAATGCACTCAAGCGTGTCGCGAACTACTTAGGTTTGATGGACGACCCAGAATTTGATACACCAATTGCGTCAACAACTTCTGCAGTTGCAACATCAAGTGAAGTGCGCATCAAAGCGCGCTTACCTCGTCCAGTTTCTTCAGTAGATGCCCCACCGCAATTAGATTTACCTGTTCTAGATCGCATCGTCACATTGCACCCACGTTTTTATAACGAGGCCCGCACAATCGGTGAGCACTTTCGTTTAGGCAATCCAGTCATCATTAACTTGACTGACATGGACGAGTCAGAGCACAAGCGCTTAGTTGACTTTGCAAGTGGACTTGCATTTGGTTTGCACGGAACAATTGAGCGAGTCACAAAGAAGGTCTTCCTGTTGTCTCCTGCTAATGTTTCAATCGATGTTGAAGATAAGTCAGCTGCAGCACAAGCAAGTTTCTTTAACCAGAGCTGATCTAAATGCGCATCGGAGCATTATTAGCTAATGTCCTGCAGTTATTTCTTTTTGCATTACTGGCACGGTTAATCCTTGATTATGTGCGCATGTTTGCACGCAACTGGCGACCAAAAGGTATTGGTCTCATGCTTGTTGAACTTGTCTATAGCATCACCGATAAGCCAATGGCATTTGTTGGGCGCTTCATCCCACCACTTCGCCTAGGCGCAGTTAGCCTTGATTTAAGTTTCATTGTTCTCTTTTTTGGAGTTCAATTACTCATGGGGTTAGTTAGCTCGCTTTAGTAAGCTTGATAGCAATTCCAAGTTCATTATCTTCAATTGCTAGTGAAGAATCTTGAACCATAGAAATAGCTAGTACTTCATCCTTAATATGAGTTTCATCGGTGGCAATTGCAGCAGCTATTTGTGCTGTTGCATTCCATTTCACATCGATGCGATCTGAGATTTCAAAGCCATCGTTTTTTCTGCGCTCTTGAATAAAGCGAATTACTTCACGCACAGCTCCGGCAGCAATAAGGGCATGAGTGAGCTCTAGATCAAGTGCCACGCTCTCACCTTCGTGTGAGGCAACCATCCAGCCAGTCTTTGGCACCTCTGTTACAACGAGGTCATCCAGAGCAATTTCCCAGATTCCTAGCTGGGTTGTTCCAGTGGTGCGAAGTGTTTTCACAAGGGTGGTTGCATCAGTTGCCGCGATTGCCTTAGCTATCTCTTGGACAGCGCCACCAAATTTGGCACCGAGTGATTTGAAGTTAGCTTTAATAGAGATATCTACTAAATCTCCATCGGCGTTAGCGATATCTTGCAAATCAATCACATTGAGTTCTTCTGCAATCTGCTCACGCATCTGTTCTGGCAATGCTGCCCATCCACTTGCTGCAATTAGCGCACGGCCTAATGGTTGACGAATCTTTATGCCGGATTCTGCGCGTGATGCACGGCCAAGTTCAACGATACGACGTGTGAGTGCAACTTGCGCTCCAAGTTCGCGATCAATCACTGATGCATCTGCAATAGGGAAGTCAGAGAGATGCACGGAAGCAACGGCAGAAGAATCAGTAGGAATGACTAACTCTTGCCACACCTGTTCAGTAATAAATGGAACCATTGGAGAGAGAAGTTGAGTCAGAGTTACTAAGCACTCATCCAATGTGGAAAGGGCGCTGTTATCTCCATCCCAGAACCTGCGTCGTGATCGGCGCACATACCAGTTTGAAAGATCATCGATGAATCTGGCTAAAGCGCGTCCTGCAACCTGTGAATCAAAATCAGTAAGAGCGGCATCAACCTCTTCAATCAAAAGATTAAGTTCCGAGATAATCCAGCGATCCATGAGTGGTCGATCTGCGACCTTTGTGCGCTGACTTAAATCAAACTTTGATGCATTGGCATAAAGAGCATGGAAAGAAACGGTGTTCCAATAGGTCAATAAAACCTTACGAACAACTTCATTAATCGCATCATGGCCCACACGACGCGCTGCCCATGGCGAACCTGCAGCCAACATGTACCAGCGAACGGCATCTGCGCCATGTTGATCCATAAGCGCCATTGGCTCTAAAACATTGCCAACGTGCTTACTCATCTTGCGGCCATCTTTATCCAAGATATGTCCAAGACAAAGAACGCTCTTATAAGAGGATTTATCAAAGACCAGGGTTCCGATTGTCATGAGTGTGTAGAACCAGCCACGTGTTTGATCGATAGCTTCACAAATAAAGTCGGCAGGGTAGGACTCTTTAAACTTTTCAACAGAGCCTTGCTTGTGCGGATATCCCCATTGAGCAAATGGCATTGCTCCAGAGTCATACCAACAGTCAATTACCTCAGGCACGCGCACCATTGTGGAATCACACTCATTACATGCAAATGTAATGTCATCAACAAAAGGGCGGTGCGGATCTAGATTTGATAGCTCTTGACCGGCAAGGCCGCCCAATTCAGCTAGAGAATCAACGCAAATCTCATGCTTGTTTTCACAGCGCCAAATTGGAAGGGGAGTGCCCCAATATCGATTACGGGAAAGTGCCCAGTCAATGTTGTTGTTGAGCCAATCACCATAGCGCCCTTCCTTAATCGTCTCTGGATGCCAATCAGTAGCTGCGTTTTCACGAAGAAGAGCATCTTTAATTGAAGTTGTTCGGATGTACCACGATGGTTGCGCGTAATACATCAAAGGCGTGTGACAGCGCCAGCAATGAGGATAGGTGTGTTCATATGGTTGGTGCTTATAGAGAACACCGCGTGCTTTTAACTCTTTCACCAGTAACTTATCGGCCTCTTTAAAGAAGATTCCGCCAACTACTTCCACCTCTTTAAGGAAGTGTCCATCGGGTGCAATGGGATTAACGACTGGTAAACCATAGGCACGACAGACCGCTAAGTCATCGGCGCCAAAAGCCGGAGATTGGTGAACTAATCCAGTTCCATCTTCTGTAGTTACATATGTTGCAAGAACTATGTAATGCGCATCTGGAATCTCTACGAAATCAAAGGGACGCTTATATGTTGTGCGCTCTAGTGATTTGCCGAGCATTTTCTTCACAATCTTCTTCTCGCCCTTAACGCTCTCTAGCAGCGCTTCGGCAACGACTAGAACTTCACTGACTTCATCCACAGTTACTTCAACAGCCACATAATCAACCTCTGGGTGAACTGCAATGGCTGTGTTTGATACCAAGGTCCATGGAGTCGTTGTCCAGACAAGGAAACTGGCCTTCAGTGCAACTAAGTCGCCAGAAGTAATAGGGAAGCGAACATAGACCGAAGGATCCGTAACTGTTTCATAGCCTTGTGCTAATTCATGATCTGAAAGTCCAGTTCCACAGCGCGGGCAATATGGCGCAACGCGATGATCTTGAACGAGTAATCCCTTTTTCCAGATTTCTTTGAG
Organism: uncultured Actinomycetes bacterium; assembly: GCA_937888825.1. Classification (GTDB taxonomy): domain Bacteria; phylum Actinomycetota; class Actinomycetes; order Nanopelagicales; family Nanopelagicaceae; genus Planktophila. Next base: position 94,000 of record CALBFE010000099.1, read on the forward strand.
AGACCACCACACACTCTCAACATATTCAGGTGACATGGTCCAATACGCTTCATCAAAATCAACCCAGAAGCCCATGCGATGTGTCATATCTGTGAATGCACCAACATGGCGTTGCACTGATTCTCGGCACTTATCGTTAAATGCTGCAATTCCATATTTTTCGATATCGCCTTTACCGGCAAAGCCCAGCTCTTTTTCAACAGCAATTTCAACTGGCAAACCATGACAATCCCAACCAGCTTTGCGGATTACATGCTTTCCCTTCATTGTGTGAAAGCGGGGAAAGACATCCTTAAATACACGTGCTTCAATGTGGTGAGTTCCAGGCATTCCATTTGCAGTTGGGGGACCTTCATAAAACATCCATGCAGGTGCGCCTTCGCGGGCAGAAACAGTTTTTTCGAAAATCTCGTTATCGCGCCAGAACTTTAATATCGTATGTTCAACGGCAGGCAGATCAACAGCTGCTGGGATTGCGCGAAATGACATAAAAAATCCTCCACGAGTAGGAAAACAACTCTGGAGGGACGAGACCTGCTGGCGCAGATCTCGCGGTACCACCCGCCTTGCGTGAAAATCACGCCACTTCACTTTTCTATCCGCGGCTAGTTCTAGATGGTTTTCACCATTTCTTCTAGCAAACTCGTGAGGTGATAGCCCCGTCAATGCTCATATGCGGTAGTGGCTCAATACTATCGTCTAGTTAAGGCAAAATATGCCCGTGGCTAATTGGTAACAGCCCCCTTAGGGCATTAAGGTTCGCGACATGCCTAAGAAGCCGATTAAGAAAGCAGTCGCCAAAAAGGCTCCTGCGAAAAAGGCTCCTGCGAAGAAGAAGGTAGCCAAAAAAGCTCCCGCCAAAAAAGCGCCCACTAAAAAAGCAGTCGCCAAAAAGGCTCCTGCAAAGAAGGCCCCAGCCAAGAAAGCAGCGGTAAAGAGCATTCCAGTTAAAAAAGCACCAGGTAAGCCATTTCCATCTAAGACAACTTTGACCGTTGATGAGAAATCTCAAACAGTTTCAGTCTCAACTATTTCTGTGCAAGTTGCCGCACCGGTAGTTGAAGAGCGTCGTTTGGTAATGCCACCACCACCGCGCCCTGCTAAAAGCGGAAAGAAAGTTGCACCACTTAAGCCAATCAAAGTTGCTCCAACACCCATCGTTGTCAGTGAGAGTGAATCACCTTGGACTGCAGCAGAGCTAAAGAGCATTCGTACTGAGATTTCTAAAGAGTTATCGCGCTTGCGTGTTGAGCTAGCTAAGGTCGAATTAGAGATGGACTCTCTTATTCAAGAATCTGGCGAAGGTGCTGGAGATGATCAGGCAGATGCTGGAACAAAAACCTTTGAGCGTGAACATGAGATGTCATTAGTTATTAATGCTCGCGACATGGTTTCGCAAACAGAGCGCGCCTTGGATCGAATCGACACTAAGACCTATGGAAACTGCGAAGAATGCGGAAGTGCAATTGGAAAGGCCCGTTTACAAGTATTTCCTCGGGCCACTTTGTGCATGCTCTGCAAGCAGAAGGAAGAACGGCGCTAGCAGTGCGCGTGTGGCGCACACTCTTAGGTGTTGCCTGGCTTATCTGGCTTGCAGATCTAGCTACCAAAATCTGGGCAGTGGAGTATTTGGCCAATCGTGGTCCAGTAAAAGTTATCGGTTCACTCTTCCAACTTAACTTTATTAGAAACTCTGGTGCTGCTTTTTCATTTGCCCCAGGGGCGACTTTGTTTCTCTCATTTTTTGGAATTGCCGTATTGATAGCAATTACTTATTACGCACCTTCATTGACCTCAAAGGGGTGGGCGCTTGTTTTAGGCCTAGTCATGGGTGGAGTTTTAGGAAATCTGACTGATCGCATTTTTAGAGAGCCAGGATTGCTGCGGGGCCATGTTATCGATTGGATGCAACTGCCTCATTGGCCTATATTCAATATTGCAGATACTGCAATCGTGGTCGCAGCCTTTATTTCGGTAGTTTTAACCGCGCGCAACATCCCGCCTATTAAAAAAGAAGAGTTGATATGAGCAGTCGAGAACAGCGCACACTTTCAGTGCCAGAAGGCGTTGCTGGTGAGCGAATCGATAGCGCTCTCACTCGTGTGCTGGGCCTTTCCCGCACAGCAGTCGTCAAACTCCTAGAAGATGGCGATATCACTACATCTGGAAAAGCTATGGCTAAATCAGATCGTGTGGCTGCCAACCAAGTTATTGAAGTGTTGATGCCAGCTCCAATTAATCAAGATCCGATTCCACTCACACCACTAGAGGGTCTTTCGATTGTTTATGACGATGATGCAATTGTTGTTATAGATAAACCGGTGGGATGTGCGGCTCATCCAAGTCCAGGATGGACGGGGCCAACTGTCGTAGGTGCATTGATGGCAGCGGGATATTCAATTTCAACTAGTGGGGCCGCAGAGCGACAGGGGATTGTTCATCGCCTAGATGTCGGCACAAGCGGGTTAATGATTGTTGCAAAGAGTGATCGTGCATTTACTGTTCTCAAAGATGCCTTTAGAAATCGCTCCGTAGACAAGATTTATCATGCACTTATTCAAGGACACATGGATCCAACTACTGGAACAATTGATGCACCGATTGATCGACATCCAAAAGAGGACCACCGATTTGCGGTAGTAGCCACAGGAAAAGACTCCATTACGCACTATGAAGTTATTGAGTTTTATCGCGGGGTTTCATTAGTCAAAGTTGAATTAGAAACCGGGCGTACGCACCAAATCCGTGTTCACTTCTCTGCACTTAACCATCCACTTGTGGGCGACACTACATATGGGGCAGATCCTGTTTTGGCTAAATCTCTAGAGATGAGACGGCCGTGGCTACACGCCAAGGAGCTCATCTTTGACCACCCTATTACTGGTGAACATCTGAGTTTTAGTGCTCCATACCCAGCCGATCTCACACGCTCATTAGCGTTGCTATCTGATGCAGTTCTACCTTAAGTAATAATCTACGACCACCATGACTTCTGAGAATTTCGTACATCTGCACGTCCATACCGAGTATTCAATGCTCGATGGTGCAGCGCGCGTTCCCGATTTAATGCAAGAAGTCGCAAGACAAGGCATGCCTGCAATTGCAATGACAGATCATGGAAATGTTTTTGGTGCTTATGAGTTTTATAAGCAGGCTAAAAAAGCTGGTGTTAAACCGATTATTGGAATTGAAGCATACGTGGCCCCAGAATCTCGCTTTGATAAAAAGAGAGTGCAGTGGGCAAGTGGTGGTGAAGACGATGTTTCAGGTGGTGGTGCTTATACGCACATGACTATTTTGGCTGAAAACAATGTTGGCCTAGGCAATCTCTTTCGCTTATCTTCTCTTGCATCCCTTGAAGGCTATTACTACAAGCCCCGCATGGATCGCGAACTCCTTGCTCAGTATTCCAAAGGACTCATTGCAACAACTGGTTGCCCTGGCGGAGAGATTCAAACTCGCTTGCGCATGGGTGCATATAAAGAGGCAATAAAGGCTGCAAGTGATTATCGAGATATCTTCGGTGAAGGCAATTTCTTCCTAGAGGTGATGGATCACGGAATTGATATTGAAAGCCGCGTTAAAGCTGATCTACTCAAATTGGGAAAAGAGTTAGGCCTTCCACTTCTTGCAACTAATGATCTGCACTACACATTACAAGCAGACTCTGGTGCACATGAGGCCCTGCTCTGCGTTCAATCGGGCTCCACATTGGCAGATCCGAAGAGATTTAAATTTGATAATGACTCTTTCTATGTCAAGACGCCGGCGCAGATGCGAGAGCTCTTTAAAGATATTCCAGAGAGTTGCGATAACACATTACTTATTGCAGAGCGCTGTGAAGTAACTATGCGAGAAAATGAAAATCTCCTTCCGCAATTTAGCGTTCCAGCTGGAGAGACAGAGGATTCTTGGCTTAAAAAAGAAGCTGTTCGCGGGATGAAAGAGCGTTTGGGGGAAAAGCTGACGCCAGCACATGAATCTCGTCTTGATTATGAACTTGGTGTTATGGAGAAGATGGGTTTTCCTGGTTACTTCCTTGTTGTTGCTGACTTAGTCGGACATGCCAAGAAAGTTGGCATTCGAGTTGGACCAGGCCGCGGATCAGCACCTGGTTCACTAGTCGCGTATTCACTTGGCATTACTGGTTTAGATCCACTTGAACATGGACTTTTGTTTGAGCGCTTTCTCAATCCAGAACGTATTTCTATGCCTGATATCGACCTGGACTTTGATGAGCGTCGTCGCAGCGAAATGATTCGTTATGCAACAAACAAATATGGTGAAGATCGAGTGGCTCAGATTATTACTTACGGAACTATTAAATCAAAGCAAGCGATTAAGGATTCAACACGCGTGCTTGGTTACCCGTATGTAATTGGAGAGAAGTTAACTAAGGCCTTGCCTCCATCTGTAATGGGCAAAGATATTTCTCTTGGTGGGATATTTGATTCTAAAGATGATCGTTACGGTGAAGCTGGAGAGTTCCGCTCTCTCTATGAGTCAGATCCAGATTCGAAGCGAGTGGTTGATACGGCCCGTGGTCTTGAAGGATTAAAGCGCCAGTGGGGTGTTCACGCGGCTGGAGTTATTCTCTCTCGCGAACCTTTGCTCGATGTTATTCCTATCCATCGCCGTGAAGCAGATGGTGCAATCATCACTCAGTTCGATATGGGCGCATGTGAATCTATAGGCCTACTTAAGATGGACTTCTTAGGTCTTCGAAATCTCTCTGTTTTAGATGATGCCCTATTAAATGTTAAAGAGAATCAAAACATTGATGTGGTCTTAGAGGATTTAACACTCGATGATAAAAAGACATATGAACTGCTCTCTCGCGGCGATACTCTGGGTGTGTTCCAGCTCGATGGTGGCCCAATGCGAGCGTTGCTTAAATCCATGTCCCCAGACTCATTTGAAGATATCTCTGCTGTTATTGCTCTCTATCGCCCAGGTCCTATGGGAGAAAATGCACATAACAACTACGCCGATCGCAAAAATAAGCGCAAGCCAGTTGAACCTATCCACCAAGAGCTTTCAGAACCATTGCAGGACATTCTTGGTGACACATATGGCCTCATTGTTTATCAGGAACAAGTAATGGCAATTGCCCAGAAGGTTGCGGGGTTCTCACTCGGACGCGCGGATCTTTTGCGAAAGGCGATGGGTAAGAAAAACAAAGATATTTTGGATAAGGAATACATTCCTTTTGAAGCGGGTATGAAGGCCAATGGTTTCTCAACTGCTGCCATCAAGCGCTTATGGGACGTTCTTATTCCTTTCTCTGATTATGCTTTCAATCGGGCACACTCTGCCGGCTATGGAGTTGTTTCTTATTGGACTGCTTATCTAAAAACTAATTACCCAACTGAATACATGGCCGCGCTGTTGACCAGCGTGAGAGATGATAAAGATAAGTCTGCTCTGTATTTGAGTGAGTGCCGCCGCATGGGAATTAATGTGTTGCCACCTGATGTCAATGAATCAAATGGTGAATACACCCCGCGTGGAAAAGATATCCGCTTTGGTCTTGCAGCAATTAGAAATGTTGGCGAAGGCGTTGTGGCATCGATTAAGGCTGCGCGTGAGAGCAAAGGACGCTTTGCATCATTTGGAGATTTCTTGGCAAAAGTGGATGCTCAAGTGTGTAACAAGAAAACCATTGAATCTTTGATTAAGGCTGGAGCCTTTGGCTCACTGGGATCAACTCGTAAGGGTTTGATTGCAGTTCATTTGGAGGCAATTGATTCTGTTATCGAGAGCAAGCGTGCCGAGGCAATTGGTCAATTTGATTTATTTGGCGGTGAGGCAATTACTGAAGTTTCAGGTTTGGATATTGAAATCCCAACGGGTGAGTGGGATAAGGCGATGTTGCTCAGCTATGAACGAGAGATGTTGGGGTTATACGTTTCTGATCATCCACTCTTAGGCGTTGAACATGTGCTTCGGGCCAATACAGATATGTCTATCAGCGAGCTAGTTGATGAAGGCGCTGTGCATGAATCTATTGTAACTATCGGAGGCTTAATCACAAGCGTTACTCGCAAAGTTTCAAGGCAAGGTGCTTCGTGGGCCGTTGTTACTATTGAAGATCTAGAAGGATCTTTAGAAGTTCTCTTCTTTTCAAATACTTATAATCAATATTCAATGTCACTGACTGAAGATCGAATTGTGACTATTCGTGGTCGTGTTGATCGCCGTGAAGAGAATCTGCGATTTACAGCCCTTGAAATGTCTATGCCTGATATTTCTGCAGGCCCGACAGGTCCTCTTGTGATTTCAATTCCAATGTCTCAATGCACACCGCCTGTGGTTGACCGTATTAAAGAAATTCTTCGCTCACATCCTGGAAAGCGTGAGGTACATCTTTCTTTAAGTGAAAATGGAAGCAGTACCGTGATGAAAATTGATGCATCGGTCACAGCTTCACCATCATTGAGCGCAGATCTCAAATCTATTCTTGGGCCTCACTGCCTGGTTTAAATTCAAGTCCGCCGCCCATAGCGCAGCCGTTACAATTGGCACGTGATTCGCACAGTAGATCTTCGTGGCAAAGCCCTCACTAAGGCTGGTTATAACGCCGAACTCCCGCGTGCTGCTTTAGATGTTGCCCAAGCTATGGCCTTAGTTGAGCCAATTCTGCACCGTGTGAAAACTGGTGGTGAAAGCGAACTCATTAGATTGGCCCAAGAATTCGATGGAGTTACTCCTGCTTCCATTCGCGTTGCACAGCAGGCTTTAGATTCGGCTTTAGATTCATTGGATCCTGCTATTCGCGCCGCACTTGAGCTTTCAATCGAGCGCGTGAGAAAAGTTCACAACGATCAGGTAAGAGTGGATAAAACCACAACTGTTGTGGATGGTGGCAGCGTTACTGAAAAGTGGATCCCGGTCGATCGTGTGGGCCTCTATGTTCCAGGTGGTCGTGCGGTTTATCCAAGCAGCGTTGTGATGAATGTTGTGCCGGCTCAAATAGCAAAAGTTTCATCGATAGCTGTTGCTTCACCGCCTCAAAAAGAATTCGCAGGATTGCCTCACCCAACTATTTTGGCTACGTGCGCACTTCTTGGCATTACCGAGGTATATGCCGTTGGGGGAGCACAGGCAATTGCAATGTTTGCTTACGGTGTTGAAGGCTTATGTGAGAAAAGTGATCTTGTTACAGGTCCAGGCAATATCTATGTGGCTGCGGCTAAACGCGCACTGCGTGGCGTGATTGGTATTGATTCAGAAGCTGGACCAACTGAGATAGCAATTCTGGCAGACTCTTCTGCGCTAGCAACAGATGTTGCTGCAGACTTAATTAGCCAAGCCGAGCACGATGTCATTGCTGCAGCTATTTTGGTAACAGATTCAAATGAGTTAGCCGAGGGCGTTGAGGCAGAACTAAAAATACAAGTTGGTAAGACTAAACACAAAGAGCGTATTACTGCTGCGTTGTCTGGAGTACAGTCAGCGATTGTCTTAGTTGATGATATGAAGCAGGGGATTGATGTTGTTAATGCCTATGCTGCAGAACACTTAGAAATTCAGACGAAGAATGCACGTGAAGATGCTGCACAGATTAGAAATGCTGGAGCAGTATTTATCGGTCGATTCTCACCAGTCTCACTGGGAGATTATTCAGCGGGCTCTAATCACGTCTTGCCTACAGGTGGATGTGCTTGTCATTCAAGTGGTTTATCAGTACAGACATTCCTGCGTGGCCTTCACTTTATTGAATACAGCGAAAAAGCATTCACTGACCTAGTGCCAACTGTTGTGACATTAGCAAATTCTGAAGACCTGCCTGCACACGGACAAGCCATGACTGTCAGATTGGAAAATCATAAGTGAATTGGCCAACTTGGTTGCCGCTGCGCAAGGACTTAACTCCGCTCACACCATATGGAGCTCCACAGGTTCCTGCACAAGCATCACTTAACACTAATGAGAATCCATATTCTCCTTCACCCGCTCTACAGAAAGCGATAGCCGATGCGATCTTGGTTGTCGCAGCCAATTTAAATCGCTATCCAAATCGGGACGCTGATGTGTTGCGCAGTAAGTTGGCAGGCTATATCAACGCCAGCGCAAGTGTGAAAGTTACATTAGATAATATTTGGGCGGCTAATGGCAGCAATGAAATCATTCAATCTATTTTTCTAGCTTTTGGGCAGGGAAGTGCACTTGGTTTCACTCCTTCATATTCGATGCACCCACTCATTGCTAAGGTGTGTGGAACTGCGTGGATAGATGGAAAGCGAAATACAGATTTCTCACTCAATGTGCAATTGGCAGTTGAGCAGATTGCAGAATCAAAACCAGTACTTACTTTTATTACAACTCCTAATAACCCAACGGGTGGGTCTGTTTCAATCTCTGAGATCAAGTTACTTGCAGATGCTGTGGCGAAGGTGAACGGCTTACTTATTGTGGATGAGGCTTACGCTGAGTTTTCATCAGAGGAATCTGCGATTACTTTGATTGATAAGAATCCTCATGTCGTAGTGATTCGTACCATGAGCAAGGCATTTGCATTTGCAGGAGCACGAGTGGGTTATTTGGTCAGTGATAGTTCGGTCAAAGATGCCATGATGCTTGTGAGATTGCCGTATCACTTAAGTGCGCTGACTCAAGCTGCGGCATCAGTTGCTATTGATTTCAAAGAGGAACTGCTGGGATATGTCTCTGAGTTGATACGAGCTCGGGAGTCATTAACTGCGCAACTACGCGCATTGGGCCTTGTGACTTTGCCGAGCAGCGCAAACTTCATCCTATTTACAGGATTTAGTGCAGATGCCCCTAAACTTTGGAGTGAACTACTAGGCAAAGGCGTCCTAATTCGAGATGTCGGTCTACCAGGGTATTTACGAGTAACTGTCGGCAACGAAGCCGAAAACACATTATTTATATCTGCATTAAAAGAACTCATCTAAAGAGAGGCCACCATGAGAACAGCACGAGTCGAAAGGGCAACTAAAGAGTCACATGTTTTAGTTGAACTTAATCTAGATGGCCAAGGCGTCATCGATGTTTCAACTGGTGTGCCATTTTTTGACCACATGATGTCTCAACTTGGTAAGCACTCTGGCTTTGATCTGACTATCAAAACAACGGGTGATATTGAAGTCGATTCTCACCATAGCGTTGAAGATACGTCATTGGCATTTGGCCAAGCTTTACGTGAGGCGTTGGGTGATAAGGCTGGTATTCGTCGTTTCGGTGACTCCATGGTTCCACTCGATGAGGTTTTAGTTCAAGCAGCTGTTGATCTTTCAGGTCGTCCTTATTTAGTTCACCGCCAGCCAGAGATTGTTGAACTCATCGGAACTTTTGATACAACACTCGGAAAACATATCTGGGAATCAATTGTTGCTGAGGCACATATTGCTTTGCATATCCGTGTGCTTGAAGGAAGAAATGCACACCATGTTTTTGAAGCACAGTTCAAAGCAGTTGCCCGTGCTCTGCGCGATGCAGTTTCACTTGATGGAAGAGTCGCAGGTATCCCGTCAACTAAAGGCTCTCTTTGATCGCAATTCTTGATTCTGGTTCGGGCAACTTGCGATCGGCTGAAAGAGCATTTGCTACTTCTGGTCTAGATGTAGTTGTCACGGCAGATCGCGCCGTTGCACTTGAAGCTGATGGCTTAGTTGTTCCAGGTGTTGGCGCTTTTGCTGCTTGTATGCAGGGATTGCAAACTGTTGATGGCGCAGCAATTATCCGTGAACGAATTGCGAATGAAAGACCTGTCTTAGGAATTTGTATTGGTATGCAAATTCTTTTCCAAGAGGGTAGTGAGCATGGCGAAAATGGTAATCATTCAGGTGTTGGTGTCTGGGAAGGTGAAGTTTCTCGGCTTGATGCACCGATATTGCCTCATATGGGTTGGAACAACGTTGAGAGTGATTCGAACTCCACGCTATTTAAAGGTGTAGCAGGGGAATCGTTCTATTTTGTTCACTCATTTGCGGCTAAGAGAGCTGTTGGCAAAATGCAGGGGTGGAGCTTTCATGGAGAAAAGTTTTTAGCCGCAGTTGAAGATGGTTATGTTTCAGCAACACAATTTCACCCAGAAAAATCTGGAGACGCAGGATTAGCTTTGATTGCGAATTGGGTGAAATCACTATGAGTTACTTAGAACTTCTCCCCGCAGTTGATGTTAAAGACGGGCGTGCTGTGCGCTTAGTGCAAGGTGAGCTTGCCAAAGAAAGCATTTATGGAGCCCCGTTAGAAGTTGCACTTGAGTTTCAGGCAGCAGGCGCCGAGTGGTTGCACCTAGTTGATCTTGATGCCGCATTTGGCCGTGGCAGTAACGCTGCGTTGTTAGCAGAGGTTGTTGGTGCCTTAGATATAAAGGTTGAGCTCTCCGGAGGCATTAGAGACGATGAGTCTTTGCGCAGAGCACTTGCAACGGGGTGTGCGCGAGTAAATCTTGGAACTGCAGCGTTGGAAGATCCTGCATGGACTGCGCGAGTGATTGGTGAGTTCGGTGATCGAATTGCCGTTGGACTTGATGTGCGAGGACATGTTCTTGCTGCACGAGGATGGACTAAAGAGGGCGGAGATCTCTTTGAAACTCTCTCACGATTAGATAGAGATGGTTGTGCTCGCTATGTAGTTACCGATGTTACAAAAGATGGCACTCTGACAGGACCAAATTTGGAACTACTTCAATCTGTTTGTGTAGCAACTACCAAGCCAGTTGTGGCAAGTGGTGGTATTTCTTCTTTGGTTGATATTCAAGCTTTGTGTGATTTGCATGCAACAGGTGTTGAAGGTGCAATTGTTGGTAAGGCTTTATATGCCGGTGCTTTTACTTTGCAAGAAGCGCTGAAAGTTACAGGACGATGACACTTTCAGTTCGCATCATTCCTTGTCTGGATGTCACTAATGGACGTGTGGTGAAAGGTGTCAACTTCACCAACTTGGTCGATGCAGGGGATCCAGTTGAAATGGCTGCCCTTTATGGGGCTGAAGGCGCCGATGAATTAACTTTTCTTGACATCTCAGCAAGCGTTGATGGACGTGAGACTACTTTGGATGTTGTTCGCCGCACAGCTGAACAAGTATTTATTCCCCTTACAGTTGGTGGGGGAATTAGAAATGTTGCCGATGTTGATCGTTTACTTCGAGCAGGCGCCGATAAAGTTTCAATTAATACTGCTGCTATTGAACGTCCAGAATTAATTGCCGAAATTGCAGATCGATTTGGTTCACAAGTACTTGTTCTCTCAGTTGATGCCAGACGTGCTCGGACAGAGTCAGGATTTGAAGTAACAACTCATGGTGGCCGAGATGGCACAGAAATCGATGCCCTCAAATGGATTGAGAAAGCGTGCGCATTGGGTGTGGGGGAGATTCTCCTTAACTCAATGGATGCCGACGGTACTCGTGCTGGTTATGACATTGGAATGATTAGTGCGATGCGTTCAGTATCAAAGGTGCCATTAATTGCCAGTGGAGGTGCTGGAACTTTGGCAGATTTTGGTGCAGCCCTTGATGCGGGAGCAGATGCGCTTTTGGCAGCCAGCGTGTTCCATTTTGGAATTCACCGCATAGGGGATGTGAAGTCATACCTTGATTCGCACAATTATCCCGTGCGCGCCGTGGCTGTTAGGTAAGGCAGAATTAACCCATGAGCGCTCTTGATCCAGAAGTGATGGCACTGCTTGAAGATCCAACAACGCTCATGCCTGCCGTTGTGCAAGATGCAACCTCTCATGAAGTTTTGATGCTTGCTTATATGAACTCTGAGTCATTAGCGCTCACTCTTAGCACCGGCAAAGCCACCTATTGGTCGCGCTCTCGAAATGAGCTTTGGGTGAAAGGTGCAACTTCTGGGCATTTTCAAAACGTAATCACCGTTGCATTGGATTGCGATGGCGATGCATTACTTATCAACGTGCAACAAATTGGAGTTGCTTGCCACACGGGTGAAAAAACTTGTTTTCACAGACCGTTAGCGCTGGGTAAGTAAGAATGAATCTTGATGAATTTCGCGCTTATGCCAAGATTTCAAATGTAATTCCAGTTTCAAGACGTCTGCTTGCTGATGGTGAAACGCCGTTGGGTGTTTATAGAAAACTGGCTAAGAATGCCGCAAATACCTTTTTGTTGGAATCAGCAGAACATGGTGGTGCATGGTCACGGTATTCATTTATTGGTGTGCGAAGTGAAGCAACGCTGAGTGAGAAAGATGGAAAGTCTTACTGGCAGGGCACAGCTCCAGCTGGTGCACCAACTGGAATTGATCCACTTGAAGCTCTGCGTCTTTCTGCATCACATTTGAAATCACCCACGATTCCAGGACTTCCTCCTCTGACAGGCGGCTTGGTCGGTTTTATGGGTTATGACGTTGTGAGACGACTCGAAAAACTTCCTAACCTTGCGAAAAAAGATCTGCCGCTTCCTGAGTTAAGTTTTATGTTGACTAGCGATTTAGCCGTTCTAGATCACAGTGATGGAACTATTACTTTAATTGCTAACGCCATTAACTGGGATGGCAGCGATGATCGCATCGATGAAGCTTTCAATGCATGCAACGAGCGCTTAGATCGTATGCAGGCAGAATTAGCTGCGCCCCTAGATGGCGAGATTGCGCAGATTGATTCACATACTTCACCAACCTTTAATGCCAATATGAGCCCTGCTGATTTCAAGGCAAAGATTGCAATTGCAAAAGAGGAGATTTTGGCTGGAGAGGCTTTTCAGATTGTTCTTTCCCAACGTTTTTCAATGCCATGTTCTGCTGATGCAATCGATGTTTATCGCATGCTGCGTCTTAATAATCCAAGTCCGTATATGTATCTATTCCGTTTCAATGAGGGAATCACAATTGTGGGATCAAGTCCTGAAGCGCTGGTGAAAGTTAATCAACGTGAAGTGATGATTCATCCCATTGCAGGAACTAGAAAGCGTTCGTCATCTCCAGAAGAGGATCACCGCCTAGGTGAAGAACTCTTGGCAGATCCAAAAGAGCGTGCAGAGCATTTAATGCTGGTTGATTTAGGCAGAAATGATCTGGGACGAGTGTGTGCTCCAGGATCAGTTGAAGTTATTGATTTCATGCACATTGAAAGATATTCACATGTGATGCATATCGTTTCAACAGTTACCGGCACATTGGCAGAGAAAGCAACTCCAGTCGATGCACTCTTTGCAGTCTTTCCTGCAGGCACTTTATCCGGAGCACCTAAGCCTCGGGCTATGGAGATTATTGAAGAACTCGAACCAACTCGTCGCGGAGTCTATGGAGGCATTGTTGGCTATCTAGATTTCACAGGAAACATCGACACATGTATCGCCATTAGAACTGCCCTCATTCATGATGGAATTGCATATGTGCAAGCAGGGGCTGGAATCGTTGCAGATTCTGATGCAGAGTCAGAAAATCAAGAGTGTAGAAATAAAGCAGCGGCCGTCCTTATGGCTGTGGATTCGGCAAATAGATTGCGAAAGAACTAATGGAGCAGTCAATAGCAATTGGTGTCAGCATTCTTGTTGTTTATGCGATTGTTCTTCTTATAGGCAAGAAGTTCAAACTTTCTTCGCGCTATGAGAGAAAACCCCGTGTGCTAAATACGTGGAGCGCACTTGATGAAGGTATTGATCCAACTGTGCAGGATAAAAAATGAGCGTTCTCGATTCAATCATTGAAGGAGTCCGTGAGGATTTAGCTGCTCGTAGAAAGCCATTGGCTCAACTACAAGAGGCGATGGATTCAGCAGCGTCCGTTCGCGATCCTTTAGAGACATTACTTCGCAATGAGCTTTCAGTCATTGCTGAAGTTAAGCGCTCATCTCCTAGTAAGGGGGCACTTGCCACAATTGCAGATCCGGCAAGTTTGGCTGAGCAGTATGAAAACGCTGGAGCAAGCGTGATTAGTGTGTTGACCGAAAGAAGGCGTTTTGGTGGTTCCCTTGCTGATCTAGATGCCGTTCGTTCGCGGGTGAACATTCCAATTTTGCGTAAAGATTTTATGGTTGATGAGTATCAATTCTTTGAAGCACGTGCTCATGGAGCCGATGTTGTGCTTCTGATAGTTGCTGCATTGAGTAAGTCACAGCTTATTGATTTTCATCAACTGGCTGAAGGCTTAGGCATGCGCTCACTTGTTGAAGTGCATACCCATGATGAACTTGAAAGAGCGTTAGAAATCTCACCACGCATTGTTGGTGTTAATTCTCGTAACCTAAAAACTTTAGATGTTGATGCTGGTGTATTTGTCGAATTGTTACCACTTATTCCAACTGATGTGGTGCGCGTGGCAGAATCTGGAATCTCTACACGGGCCGAGGTGGAGTTTGCGCAAAGTAATGGCGCTAGCACAATTTTGGTGGGTGAGGCCTTGGTTAAATCTTCCAATCCAGAGTTGGCGATGCGTGAACTTCTAGGCGAGGATAGGATTGGCTCATGACAATCCAGACAAGTGATGTGCTTGGCCATTTTGGTCAATACGGTGGCCGTTTTGTGCCAGAAGCACTTATTGGAGCTTTGGATGAGTTAGAAGCAGCCCACAATGCTGCAAAAACCGATCCAGTTTTTCAGGCAGAACTTGCCGAACTTCACCGCACATATACAGGACGTCCAAGCATCATCACAGAAGCTAAGAGATTTTCTGAACACGCAGGTGGAGCAAGAATTTTGCTCAAGCGCGAAGATCTCAACCACACCGGTAGTCACAAGATCAATAATGTTTTAGGTCAAGCATTACTTACAAAGAAGATGGGCAAGAAGCGTATCATCGCTGAAACTGGTGCAGGACAACATGGTGTTGCTGCTGCAACGGCCGCAGCGTTAATGGGACTTGAGTGTGTTGTCTACATGGGCGAAGAAGACACACGTCGTCAAGCACTCAATGTTGCGCGAATGAAATTGTTAGGTGCCGAAGTTGTTCCAGTAACTTCTGGATCTCGCACACTCAAGGATGCGATCAATGAAGCGATGCGCGATTGGGTAACAAATGTTGCAACAACACATTACATGTTGGGCACAGTTGCCGGACCGCATCCATTTCCAACAATGGTGCGCGATTTCCACAAAACAATTGGAGAAGAAGCTCGCGAACAGGTTTTAGCATTGACCGGTAAATTACCTGATGCGGTGCTTGCATGCGTTGGGGGAGGATCTAATGCCATTGGAATTTTCCATGCTTTCATTCCAGATGCAGGCGTGCGCTTAATTGGTTTGGAAGCAGGTGGCGATGGAATTGAGACCGGGAGACATTCGGCAACTATAAGTGGAGGTTCACCGGGTGTATTGCACGGTGCTCGTTCATACATCATGCAAAATAGCGATGGACAAACCGTTGAATCACATTCAATTTCTGCTGGGCTAGATTATCCAAGTGTTGGGCCAGAGCATGCATATTTGCATGACATTGGCCGCACCGAATACCGTGCAGTCAATGATGATGCAGCCATGGCCGCATTTTCACTTCTGTGTCGCACTGAAGGAATTATTCCTGCCATTGAAACTGCCCATGCATTAGCTGGTGCATTAGTAATCGGTAATGAATTGGGTCCTGATGCAACTCTGCTCATTAACCTTTCTGGCCGTGGGGATAAGGATGTTCAGACAGCTGCAGATTATTTCGGAATTCCGTTGTGAGCACAGCTTTAGATGTAGTTTTTGAAAAAGTACGTGCAGAAAATAGAGCCGCACTTATTGCATATATTCCAGCGGGATTTCCTTCCAAGTTGGGTTGCGAAAAAGCTATCAAAGCTTTGGCTGAGGCTGGCGTTGACGCTATTGAAATTGGATATCCCTACAGTGATCCGATTATGGATGGCCCAACAATTCAAGAAGCGGCAGAGATTTCCCTAAAAGGTGGCACAAATGCGGCAGATGTTTTCTCCGCGCTAAAGGTAGCAAGTGATATGGGTGTTGCATCAGTTGTTATGACGTATTGGAATCCCATTGAAAAATATGGTGTGAACGAGTTTGCACAATCCATCGCAGATAATGGTGGTTCTGGGGTTATTACCCCGGATCTAACAATTGAAGAATCTGGACGCTGGTTAGATGCGGTGGGTAAATCCGGAATTAATCCTATTTATGTTGTTGCACCAAGTACTTCGGATGCTCGTTTGACTCAAGTTACCTCTAAAACCGGTGGCTTTGTCTATGCAGCATCTGTCATGGGAGTAACAGGGGCAAGAACAAATGTTTCAGTTGATGCCAGTGCCTTAGTTGCACGAGTGAAAAAGACTACGGCGCTGCCAGTTTCAGTCGGTTTGGGTGTTTCAACACGGGAACAGGCAAAGCAAGTTGCGGCTTATGCAGATGGCGTCATTGTTGGCTCTGCATTTATTAAACTGCTTTTAAATGCCAAATCTGAGCAAGAAGGATTAGATGCGATTTCAGCATTAGCAAAAGAGTTGGCGCTAGGAGTGCGAGAGGGTCGATGAGTAACTTGCAGACGAAGTATCAACCTTTTATTACACTCCTTTGTCGCCTTCTTTTAGGTGGGGTGTTGTTAGTAGCAGGGGGATTAAAGGCCTTTAAACCTTCTGAGTCGGCCGGAGCAGTTGCCGCCTATAAAATCTTGCCCACAGATCTTGCTCACCTGATTGGCTATGCATTGCCGTGGTTAGAGATCGCTCTCGGAATTCTTCTCATTATTGGCCTCACCACACGATTGGCCGCAATTGCTGGAACTGCTGTGATGATTATTTTCATTGCAGCAATCATTTCAGTGTGGGCGCGTGGCATCCTCATTGACTGTGGTTGCTTTGGCGGGGGAGGCGAAGTTGATCCAAGCAAAGCTTCCGAAGCACATAGGGCCTATCTCATGGAGATTCTGCGCGATTTAGGTTTGGCTTTAAGCGGTATTTATCTATACTTTTTTCCCTACGGACGTTTAAGCATTGAAAAACCACTTCACAATATCGAGGAGCAGTAAATGGCAAAGCAGGCGAAGGCAACCAAATCATCTGGGGGAGACAACTTCACACGATGGTTAGTTATCGGAATGGTCACCCTGGTTGTTGCAACGGGGGCTATTTTCAGTGTTGTTGGTGAAAAGTCTAAAGCCAATGAGTCATTTGCAATCTTGAGCGATTTTAAAGTTGGACCAACAGTTGTTTCAACCGTTGATGACGCTAATGGCGCTGGTATTACATTCAACAACGGCGCAGCTAAGACTGTTGATATTTGGGAAGATCCACAGTGCCCAGTCTGTAACACATTTGAACAGGCAAATGGTGAGTTTGTTGAAGATTTAGTGCGTGCTAAAAAGGCCAAGGTCGTTTATCACGTTTTATCTTTCCTGGGCAATGAATCAGTTTCTGCAGCCAATGCTGCCTACTGCGCAGCAGATGAGGCCCGTTATCTAGATTTCCACAAGGCTATGTATTTGGTGCAGCCAGTGCTTGAAAATTCAGGGTTCTATTCAACGGAAAATTTAATTAAAATTGGTAGTTATGCAGGCCTTACCTCACAGAGTTTCATTGATTGTGTTACCAAAGGTTCAAAGCTAGATAAAGTCAGAGCGGCTTATGAGTCAATGGGCAAATACAACGTTCAAGGAACTCCAACCGTGTTCTTCAACGGTAAGTTGTGGGAGCGCAAGAACAATGCCTTCCTTCCTGAAGAGTTCACTGCAGCGTTCGAAGCTAGTTAAGCCTTGATTCGCGCAATTCCTTCACCAACAGTTTCATCGTTGGAGTTGGGCCCGTTTACCTTTCACCTCTATGCCCTATGCATAATTACTGGCATTGCCATCGCCATTTGGTTGGGGGATAAGCGCTTTCGTTCTCACGCACCCGATTCTAAATCAGTTGTTTCAGAGGTTGCGATCACTGCCGTTCCTGTAGGAATAATTGGTGGGCGCATCTATCACGTGATCACTTCACCAGATGCTTATTTTGGTTCTGGCGGAAACCCAGTAGATGCTTTTAAAATCTGGGAAGGTGGTTTGGGTATTTGGGGCGCAATTTCACTAGGCGTATTAGGTGCTTGGTTAAGATATCGCCAATTAGGTAAGCGCATGCAATTGCCAAACTTTGCTCTCTTTTTGGATGCACTAGCCCCAGGGATTTTATTTGCACAAGCAATGGGCAGATTTGGAAATTGGTTTAACATTGAATTATTTGGAAAACCACTCATAGCTCCTTGGGCGTTAGAAGTCCCAGCGCAATATCGGCCAACTGGCTATTCTGCATTTGAAACCTTCCATCCAACTTTTCTGTATGAATCATTGTGGTGTGCGATTTTGGCATTTGTGTTGATCAAATTTGGTAAGCGTCTTGCACCGGGGCAGATCTTTTCCCTCTATGTAATGGTGTACTCCATAGGACGCTTAGCAATTGAATCCATTCGTATTGATTCTGCTCACACAATTGCCGGCTTGCGCCTAAATATCTGGGTCAGTTTGATTGTTGTTATAGCTGGGGCAGTGACACTTCGTGCGCAATCGCGCAAAGTCCATTAACTTTCAGGTAGGCTCATTGATATGGCACTAGAAGAGGTATACCAACGCAATCTTCACCACCGCACTCATCGTGCAGGTTGGTTGCGTGCTGCGGTTCTCGGCGCAAACGATGGCTTAGTCTCTACAGCATCTTTGATGATTGGTGTTGCTGCGGCCGGAAGAACTGATTTACTTATTACGGTAGGGCTTGCAGGAATTTCTGCAGGTGCAATGTCTATGGCTGTTGGAGAATATGTTTCGGTTCGTTCTCAAAACGATGTTGAAGAATCAGATCGCAAATTAGAAATCGAACATCTTGCTGCAGATCCTGAAGGAGAACTTTTAGAGCTCCAACACATTTATATCGCTCGAGGTCTTTCACCTGAACTTGCATTGACTGTGGCACAAGAGATGCATAAGAAAGATCCACTTGCTGCGCACTTGCGTGATGAGTTAGGTCAGTATCCCCACACAAAGGCCCGCCCAATTCAAGCAGCAGTTGCCTCAGCGCTAAGTTTTACAGCAGGAGGATTCATTCCATTCTTGGGAGCCTTTGCACCAACTATCGGTGCTAAAGCATGGAGCATTGTTGGCTTCACAGTAGTTGGCTTACTTCTTACCGGAATACTCAGCGCCAGGACTGCGGGCTCAAAGCTCTTGGTACCAACCCTTCGAGTGATCATTGGGGGATGCCTAGGCATGCTCATCACCGCAGCTATAGGAAAGATTGCCCATATCTCTGGGATTTAACTGCTGTAGAAAATTGCGCAGTTGTTGATACTCTTTACCAGTACGACAGGGCCAAGGTTGTCCCGCTATTCATTTTCGACAACAGGAGCTCTGACGCCGTGGCTTTGCCTTCCAATTACCCCCATGCACAAGGTCTCTATGACCCTGCGCAAGAACATGATGCCTGCGGTGTGGCAATGGTGGCAACGCTTAATAAAGTAGCAACACATGAGATTGTAGAAAAAGCGCTCACTGCACTTCGTAACTTAGAGCACCGTGGTGCATCTGGAGCAGAACCAGATAGTGGTGATGGTGCAGGAATTCTTATTCGTATTCCAGATAAGTTTTATCAAGAAGTAACAACTTTTGATTTACCATCAGCTGGCTTCTATGCATCTGGCATTGCATTTGTTGAAAAGGGTGTCGATGTTAAAGCTGCAATAGAGAAGATTGCAGTAGAAGAAGGATTAAAGGTTTTAGGATGGCGCGAGTTACCAATTAACTCGAACTCACTGGGTAAAACCGCACTCTCTGTTATGCCGAATTTTCAGCAGATCTTCATTGCAGGCGTGAATGGGGAATCTGGCTTAGTTTTAGATCGTATGGCTTTCTGTTTGCGCAAACGCGCTGAACATGGTTTGAAAGTGTATTTCCCTTCTCTTTCATCCCAAACAATTGTTTACAAGGGCATGCTTACAACTGGACAGCTAGAAGAATTCTTCCCAGATCTCTCTGATGAGCGAGTTGTTTCACCACTTGCACTCGTTCACTCACGCTTTTCAACTAATACTTTTCCTTCTTGGCCACTGGCGCACCCTTATCGCTTTATTGCCCACAACGGTGAAATCAATACCGTTAAAGGAAACCGAAACTGGATGCGTGCACGTGAGTCTTTACTTGAAAGTGATTTAATCCCAGGTGATCTCAAGCGTTTATTCCCAATTGTTGAAATGTCAGGTAGTGACTCGGCTTCCTTTGATGAAGTTCTAGAGCTGCTCTATTTGGGTGGTCGTTCGCTGCCGCATGCAGTCTTGATGATGATTCCTGAAGCGTGGGAAAATCATGAAACGATGCCTCAGAATCGTCGAGATTTCTATGCATTCCATTCTTCGCTTATGGAGCCATGGGATGGACCTGCATGTGTGACATTTACAGATGGATATCAAGTTGGAGCAGTTCTTGATCGAAATGGTTTACGCCCATCACGTTTTTGGGTTACAAATGATGGCCTTGTTGTACTTGCATCTGAAGTTGGCGTTCTGGATATTCCCGCCGAAAACATTGTACGAAAGGGACGTTTGCAGCCTGGCAAGATGTTCTTAGTAGACATTGAAGCTGGACGTATTATTGAAGATTCCGAAATCAAAGATCAATTAGCTAACTCTTCTCCTTATGGAGATTGGATTCATGCGGGGATGGTCAAGTTAAGTGATCTACCTTCGCGCGAACATATTGTTTACCCTCACTCATCAGTTTTGCGCCGTCAGCGCGCATTTGGTTATACCGAAGAAGAAGTTCGCATTCTTATTACACCGATGGCAAAAAATGGATTAGAAGCTCTAGGTTCAATGGGAACAGACACTCCTATTGCAGCCCTTTCTGATAAGCCACGTTTAATATTTGATTACTTCTCTCAACTTTTTGCACAAGTTACTAATCCGCCTCTAGATGCTATTCGCGAAGAGGTGGTTACAAGCCTTGGAACTTCAATGGGGCCAGAACACAATTTATTGGACCCAGGACCAAGTAGCTGTCGCCAAATCTCATTGGCTTTTCCTGTTATTGACAATGATGAGTTAGCAAAGATTATTCACGTTAACGCTGATGGTGAATACCCGGGCTTAAGTGCCCATGTGATTCGTGGTTTGTTCTTTGTTGCAGATGGTGGCGACTCACTTCGTGAGCGCCTAGAAGAAATTAAAGCCGAAGTTTCACAGGCCATTAATGATGGTGCGCACATCATCGTTCTATCAGATCGTGATGCAGATGCTGAAGAAGCACCTATTCCATCACTCTTATTAACTTCTGCTGTGCACCACCATTTGATTCGTGAAAAGACACGCACCAAGGTGGGACTTGTTATTGAAGCCGGGGATGTGAGAGAAGTTCATCATGTTGCGCTTCTGATCGGTTACGGAGCAGCAGCTGTTAATCCGTACTTGGCTATGGAGACAGCTGAAGATTTAGTTCTGCAGGGAGTAATTACAGGAATTACACCTGAGAAGGCTGTGGGCAACTTAATTAAGTCTTTAGGTAAAGGCGTTCTCAAAGTTATGTCCAAGATGGGCATTAGCACCATTGCTTCATACACGGGAGCTCAAGTATTTGAAGCCATTGGCTTGAGCCAAGAGTTAGTGGATGAGTATTTTGTCGGCACAACTTCTCGCTTAGGCGGAGTCAATTTAGATGTCATTGCCCAAGAAACAATTGCGCGTCACCACGTTGCATATCCGCCAGGGGGAGCAATTCCTGGAACTAAGAGATTGCCTATTGGCGGGGAATATCAGTGGCGCCGTGAAGGTGAACCACATTTATTTGATCCAGAGACAGTCTTCACATTGCAGCACTCCACTCGCAATAAGCGCTATGACGTGTTCAAGCGCTATACCGATCGAGTCAATGATCAGAGCACACGGTTAATGACATTGCGCGGACTTTTTGGTTTCAATGAAAGCGTGCGTCCTTCCATTTCGATAGATGATGTGGAATCTGCTTCAGAGATTATCAAGCGCTTCTCCACTGGTGCGATGTCATATGGCTCGATTTCTCAAGAGGCCCATGAGACTTTAGCAATCGCTATGAACCGTTTGGGCGGTAAATCAAATACGGGTGAAGGTGGCGAAGATCCAGAGCGCTATATAAAGATGGCTAATGGAGATTCAAAGCGTTCTGCGATCAAGCAGGTTGCATCCGGACGCTTTGGTGTTACTAGTGATTATTTGGTTAATTCAGATGACATTCAGATCAAGATTGCACAAGGTGCAAAGCCAGGTGAAGGTGGGCAACTTCCAGGTAACAAGGTGTATCCATGGATTGCAAAGGTGCGTTATTCAACCCCTGGTGTAGGTCTTATTTCCCCTCCTCCGCACCACGATATTTATTCTATTGAAGATCTTGCACAGTTAATTCATGATTTAAAGAACGCTAATAAGAATGCACGTGTTCATGTCAAACTTGTGGCAGAAGTTGGTGTCGGTACCGTGGCAGCTGGTGTGAGTAAGGCACATGCCGACGTTGTTCTTATCTCTGGCCATGATGGTGGAACTGGTGCAGCACCGCTGACCTCACTTAAGCATGCAGGTGCTCCATGGGAGCTTGGCTTAGCTGAAACGCAACAGACTCTTTTGCTTAACAATTTACGTGATCGCATTGTTGTTCAAGCTGATGGTCAGTTAAAGACTGGACGAGATGTTGTCATTGCAGCACTTCTTGGTGCAGAAGAGTTTGGTTTTGCTACCGCGCCACTTGTTGTGTCTGGCTGCATCATGATGCGTGTGTGTCATTTGGACACATGCCCGGTTGGTGTTGCAACTCAGAACCCTGAACTGCGCAAGCGCTTCACGGGCAAGCCTGAATTCGTTGAGACTTTCTTTGAATATATTGCCGAAGAGGTCAGAGAGATTTTGGCCAGCCTTGGCTTTAAGACTCTGCTTGAAGCAGTCGGTCATGTTGAGTATTTAGATACTAAACGCGCAGTAGATCATTGGAAGTCCAGTGGCCTTGATCTTTCACCATTGCTAACACGACCAGATGTAACCAGCGCTCTACACAATACTTCACAGCAAGATCATGGTCTTGCTGCTGCCCTTGATAACCAACTGATTTTACTCTCGGAGGCTGCGCTTAAGAACAAAGAGTTAGTGCGCATCGATCTTCCTGTCCGAAACGTTAATAGAACTGTTGGAACGATGTTAGGCGCTGAAATCACCCGCAAGCATGGGGGAGCCGGTTTACCTGATGACACGATTGATGTGACTTTGCATGGTTCAGCTGGACAATCACTCGGTGCATTTATTCCACGCGGTTTAACTATTCGCCTTTATGGTGATTCCAATGACTATGTGGGTAAGGGTATTTCAGGTGGTCGCATCATTGTTCGACCTGATGAGAAATCTACTTTCAACTCATATGAAAATGTTATTGCTGGAAACGTAATTGGTTATGGCGCAACATCTGGTCAGATCATGATTCGCGGCGTTGTTGGTGAACGCTTCTGTGTAAGAAACTCAGGAGCCACGGCAATTGTTGAGGGTATTGGTGATCACGGTTGTGAGTACATGACTGGGGGAGCTGTAGTTGTTCTTGGACGTACAGGCCGTAACTTTGCTGCTGGAATGTCTGGCGGGCGAGCTTTTGTTCTAGATCTTGATCCGGCAAATGTGAATACAGATATGGTGGATATTTTGGCTGTTCCCGAAGATCAAAAAGAGATTCTTCGTGCTCTGATTTCAGATTTTGCCGAAGAGACGGGTTCTGTCGTTGCTAGTGATCTCATCAAGGATTGGGACAGTGCAATTAAAAGAATTTCTCTAGTTATGCCACGCGATTATGCGCGCGTACTAGAGGCGACGGCACGTGCAACTCGTGAAGGTTTACCAGTAGATGCATTGGTCATGGAGGTCGTTGCAAATGGCTGATCCAAAAGGATTTATGACAACTGAGCGTGAAACTCCAACACGTCGGCCAGTAGATGTTCGCATTCAAGATTGGCGCGAAGTGTATGAACCACAGAGTTTTGAGCACCTACAAAAGCAAGCAGGCCGCTGCATGGATTGCGGAATTCCATTCTGTCATTCAGGTTGCCCACTCGGAAACCTGATTCCTGAATGGAATGACTTGATTTGGCGCGGGGATAAAACTGAGGCGATTAACCGCTTGCACGCCACAAACAACTTTCCTGAGTTCACTGGACGTTTGTGCCCAGCTCCATGTGAGACTGCATGTGTTGTTGCTATCAATCGTGATGCTGTGACAATTAAGCAAGTAGAGCTGCGCACCATTGAAGAAGCATTCGATGCAGGTGAAGTGAAGCCCCTTGCTCCAGATCGCATCACTGGTAAGACTGTTGCAGTTATTGGTTCAGGACCTGCAGGTTTAGCTGCGGCCCAACAGCTCACACGCGCTGGTCACACTGTCGCCGTTTATGAAAGAGCCGACAAAATTGGTGGCCTTCTTCGCTATGGAATTCCAGAGTTTAAAATGGAAAAACATATCCTTGATCGCCGTTTAGCTCAGATGGAAAAAGAGGGAACGCGTTTTCGTGCCGGTGTTGATGTTGGAACTGAATTAACTGGAGCCGATCTTCGCAAGAAATACGATGCAATTGTTCTTGCTGTGGGTGCAACTAAATGGCGTGACCTACCAATTCCTGGTCGTGAATTTAAAGGCGTTTACCAAGCAATGGAGTTTTTGCCTTGGGGAAATAAGCAGGCGTTGGGTGAGATAGAAGTTTCACCAATTAATGTTGCTGGAAAGCATGTAGTGATTCTGGGTGGTGGTGACACTGGAGCAGATTGCTTGGGCACATCAATTCGCCAAGGCGCAGCATCTATCACTCAACTAGAAATTATGCCGCGACCAAGTGATGAACGACCAGATTCACAGCCTTGGCCTACGTATCCAATGATTTATCGTGTTTCAAGTGCGCATGAAGAAACAGATAACCGCATGTTCTCAGTAAGCACTGAGGAATTTTTGGGGGATGCTGATGGAAATCTACGGGCAATTCGCATTGTTGAAACAAAGTTTGAAAATGGAAAGTTTGAGCCAGTAGAGAAATCACACAAAGAAATTCCGACAGATTTCGTATTTCTTGCATTGGGTTTTACAGGTCCTGAACAATCAGATTTAATTTCGCAGCTAGAAGTGAAGTTAGATGATCGTGGAATCATTGCCCGTAATGCAGATTTTGAAACAAGCGAAGAAGGTATTTTCGTTGCAGGAGATGCAGGGCGTGGACAATCACTGATTGTCTGGGCAATTGCAGAAGGTCGAAGTGCTGCAGCAGCCGTTGATAAATATCTCACTGGAGAGACTCAGCTTCCTTCACCGATTGAACCCACTACCCGTCAACTCATGGTTTAAGGTAGGCACATGCGTAGAGCAAAGATTGTGTGCACGATGGGCCCAGCAGTTGATTCTCCTGAAAAGGTGAAGGAGCTCATTGACGCTGGAATGAATATGGCACGTTTGAATCTCTCCCACGGTACATATGAAGAGCACCAAGCACGTCTTGATTGCGTTCGCGATGCAGCCAAAGCTGCCGGTCGCCCAGTTGCCATTCTTGTTGACCTTCAAGGCCCAAAGATTCGCCTGGCTCGCTTTAAGGCAGGACCACATGATTTAGCGCGTGGTGACATATTTGTTATTACAACTGATGAGGTTGAGGGAACAAAAGAGCGCGTGGGAACCACTTACAAAGGTTTACCAGGGGATTGCAAAGCTGGGGATCGAATACTGATCGATGATGGCAAAGTAACAGTTGAAGTTGTTGAAGTTAAGGCAAATGATGTTGTTACTAAAGTTATTGAACCTGGCGCAGTGAGTAACAACAAGGGAATTAACCTGCCTGGTGTGGCAGTTTCAGTTCCAGCGCTATCTGAAAAAGACATTGATGATCTTCGCTGGGGCTTGCGAGCAGGAGCTGATTTCATCGCGCTCTCATTTGTTAGAAGCGCCGATGATATTAAAGATGTTCATAAGATTATGGATGAAGAAGGTATTCGCGTTCCAGTTATCGCAAAGATCGAAAAGCCACAAGCAGTCGAAAATCTTGCTGAAATCGTTAACGCCTTTGATGGCATTATGGTTGCCCGCGGCGATCTAGGTGTGGAACTTCCAATAGAAGATGTGCCGCTGGTGCAAAAGCAGTGTGTTGAATTAGCTAGAGATATGGCTAAGCCAGTAATTGTAGCTACTCAGATGCTTGATTCCATGATTACGAATTCACGTCCAACGCGCGCAGAAGCAACAGATTGCGCAAACGCAGTTCTAGATGGCGCAGATGCACTTATGCTCTCAGGTGAAACAAGTGTGGGTGAATTTGCAATAGAAGCCGTTCAAACAATGGCGCGCATCATTCAAAAGACTGAAGAAGGCGGCCTAGACCGTATTCGTCCAATTAAGACAGCCCCACGTACTAAAGGTGGAGCAATTACAAAGGCTGCAACTGAGGTAGGCGCAATTGTTGATGCAAAGTATTTAGTGGCATTTACACAAAGCGGAGACTCAGCACGTCGTATGTCGCGCTTGCGCTCACCTATTCCAATTCTTGCTATGACTCCAGAGGTTGGAACGTATAACCGGCTTGCACTGACTTGGGGCGTTGAATCAATGCTCACTCCAATTGTCGGCGCAACCGATGAAATGGTGAAATTGGTCGATACTGTTCTTATTGATTCAGGTCGCGCTCAATTAGGTGATCAAGTAATGATTGTTGCTGGATCTCCTCCTGGAATTCCAGGTTCAACGAACGCGATGCGCGTTCACCGCGTGGGAGATGCTGTTGGTGGGGTAGCTGCGGCTTACCGCTAAGATTGGCACCGTTCGGATATCACGTAACGCCTCGGTACTCCAACGGTAGAGAGGGCAGTCTCAAACACTGCACAGTGTCGGTTCAAATCCGACTCGGGGCACATGACACAAAAGGTTCGCATCCTCGTTGCCGAAGATGAAGCACTCATTCGCATGGACCTTGTTGAGATGTTGCAAGTTGCTGGATATGAAGTTGTGGCAGAAGCATCTAATGGACAAGAAGCTATTGATCTAGCAAATGAACACAAACCAGATTTAGTAATCCTTGATGTGAAGATGCCGGTACTAGATGGAATATCTGCTGCAGAGAAAATTATTGATCTATCACCTGTATTGATGTTGACAGCTTTTTCTCAAAAGGAATTAGTAGATAGAGCACGCGATGCCGGTGTGATGGCATATGTTGTTAAGCCATTTACCATCGGAGATTTAATCCCAGCTATTGAAATTGCAATCAGTCGTCATACGCAGATGCGCTCACTTGCAGCAGAAGTTGCCGATTTACATGATCGCCTAGAAACAAGAAAAATTATCGATAGGGCAAAAGGTATTTTAATGAAGGCACTTAATCTCTCAGAACCCGAGGCATTTTCTTGGATTCAGCGGGCAGCTATGGATAGGCGAATGAGCATGAAAGAAATTGCAGAGGCGGTAATTAGCCCCGCTGCGGTACCTGAGCGTTAAAGCGCAGATTTACCAGCAACTGCAAGGCAATTATAACGAAACTGAAACATTTCAGAGGCCATATTATCTTGCGATGAGATGCCAAATGCGGTTAACTTCATTCCTCCCTGTCCCGGGACGAAATGAACAGGAAAGGCAATACATGAACAAGAAGATTCAGCGTTCACTTGCCGTTGTATCTGCCGTAGCTCTCGTTTTCGGAGTTGCGTCAGCATCGACAGCACAGGCAGCAAAACAAAAGGGTAAAGTTATCTACCTTGCATTTCAAGGCCCACTAACAGGTGAAGAAGCACAGGTTGGTCAGGATGAAGTAGCTGGCGTGGAGTATGCAATTAAATTATTCAACAAAAAGTACAAGAAGAAGTATGTAGTTTCACTTGTCAAGGCAGATGACCAAGGTTCTCCAGCCGAGGCAGCAAAGGTTGCCCCAGGAATCGCATCAAATGCAAAGATCATCGGCCTAATTGGTGCAGCTTACTCTGGTGCAACAATTGCTTCCCTTCCTTTCTACAAGCAACGTAACCTTCCAATGGTTTCGCCATCTGCAACTCGTGTATCAATCACTGATCCAGCATCTGAAGGTGGTGCAATGGGATTCCCTGTATTCCACCGCGTCGTTGTTACTGACAAGGTACAAGGTCCATCACTTTTCAAGTTAGCAACAAAGGGTGTTTCAACTCCTAAGGTATTTATCATTGATGATCAATCAGCTTACGGTGTTGGTCTAGTTGACTACATGAAGCCAGGAATTCCTGCAGGACAATCTGTTGGCTTCGACAGTGTTTCTGACAAGACAACTGACTGGTCTGCAACAATTGCAAAGGTCAAGACAGCGGGAGCAAATGTAGTGATCTACACAGGTTACTTCCCACAAGCAGCTCCACTCTTCAAGCAGCTTCGCGACAGTGGCTACACAGGCATTCTTGCTGGTGGCGATGGAGTTCTAAGCCCAACCCTCCCAACACTTGCGCCAGCATCAGTTCTTGAAGGGGTTCGCCTTACAGCAGGAACTGTTCCTCTAGCTGAAATTTCAGCTAAGTTGGAAGCAGATTTCAAGAAAAAGATGGGCAAGGCTTCAGGAGTTTATGCCGCTGAATCAATTGATGCAGCAAATGTATTTCTAAGCTGCGTGGCAAAGGGTGTTTCTACTCGCGACGCGATGCTCAAGTGCGTGAAGACTTACAAGGGTAAGTCTCTTGCCGGAGCAACAATCAAGTTCGACATCAATGGCGATGTTGCTGGTGGCACAATGAACGGATTTGAAGTCCGTAGCGGCGTCATCAAGTTCACAGGACCAATCAAGTAAAGAACAAATCATAAGTGATTAAACCCGGCAGGCTGAATTTAAATTTAGTCTGCCGGGTTTGATTTGTTGTATTTTTCGTCCCACATAAAGAGTTAGGAAACCAGCAGCTTGATAGGTAATTTTTTTGATCAATTCTGGTCCTTGACCTTTGGTGGTTTAAGCCTTGGGTTTATCTATATCCTCATTGCCCTTGGGTACACATTGGTTTATGGAGTCCTGCGAATGATTAACTTCGCAAACTCCGAGATATTCATGGTGGGTACTTTTGCAACCGTAATTGTGGTTCGAGATCTCTTTAAATTCACGCAGAGCTCCGAATACGCCACCGGATTCCGTTTGTGGTTCATTTTAGGAGTGGCCCTAATCATCACGATGAGTGTCTCTGGACTTTTGTCAGTTGTAGTTGAGTTAGTTGCCTATCGTCGATTACGACGTCGCAACTCAGGCGTCTTGGCGCCGTTAATTTCAGCAATTGGTGTATCGATGGTGCTGGCTGAATCTGTTCGAATAATGACTGATTCTCGTCCCGTGGCAAGCCCTCGTGCGATGGAGAAGAAGTTTTTAGGAGAGTTTTTTGATGCTGGAATTCGATTAGACAACACAATAATCGTTGTAGCCGCTCTCGTTTTATTTTTTATCCTTTGGAGTTTTATTAATAGAACCCGACTTGGCAAGGCGATCCGTGCGGTTTCAATGAATCCGAGTGCAGCTAAATTAATGGGAATTGATATTGACAAGATAGTTTCGGCAACCTTCCTTATCGGTGGAGTCCTGACCGGAGCTGCAGGGTTCTTCTATGTCCTGAAGTACGAAAACACTGGCTCAAGTATTGGTTTTGAGTTGGGAATTGCGGCCTTCACAGCTGCGATCATAGGAGGCATTGGAAACATTAAGGGAGCTTTCTTCGGCGGTCTCGCGCTCGGTCTTCTTGAGACATACGCTTCATTCTTCTTAGGCACTCAGTGGAAAGCTGTAACAGTATTTATTGTTCTAGTTTTGGTTTTGTACACAAAACCAAGTGGTCTCTTTGGCGAATCAATCACACGGACGAGGGTATGATGATAAATATTCGAGATAAAGGTGTAGAGATTTGGGAAAACTCTGGTAAAACAACAAGGATTGCAATCGCAACTCTCTCGATTGCTCTTGTTGCCTCCTTGCCCTTCATGGGTGGGACCATCCTCAATACTCCTATAGCCAGTTACGAGTCAGTATTGGTTTATCCAATCGCGATGTTTGTCCTTATGGCTATCGGTTTAAATATTGTAATTGGTAAAAGTGGCCTTTTGGATCTTGGATACGTTGCTTTCTTTGCCATTGGCGCCTACACCATGGGTCTTTTGGGAACTAAGACAGGTCTGAATGCTTGGGAGATCCTTCCAATCGGAATTGCGATGTCAATGTTCGCAGGTTTAGTTTTAGGTGTTCCAGCTTTGAAATTGCGTGGGGATTACCTTGCCATTGTCACGCTAGGTTTTGGAGAGATTGTTCGTATTGTTGCTCTCAATCTAGGACCGCTTGGTCGCTCTGAGGGAATCATCGGAATCCCAACACCACCACCTATTTTCGGTGTTGAATATTCATTTGATAGTCACCGAGTCTATTACTGGACACTACTCATCATGATTCTCGTCGCGATCTGGATGGTTCGCCGACTTTCAGCTCGACGCGCGGGACGTGCATGGGAATCGATTCGTGAAGATGAGGATGTTGCCGAACTTCTCGGAGTGCCAACATTTAGATATAAGATTTGGGCATTTGTACTTGGTGCATCTGTCGGTGGCGCAGCTGGCGTAATTTACGCATCTAAGACTTTATTTATCGCTCCCGATAATTTCACACTACAGATTTCAATCCTGATTCTTGCATGTGTTGTTTTTGGTGGAATGGGAAACATCTGGGGTGTAATCCTTGGGGCAGTTGTACTTGGTTATCTGCCTGACCGAATTCGATTCCTTTCAGAAGCTCGTCTACTAGTCTTTGGATTGGTTCTAGTTATCATGATGAATTTACGTCCAGATGGTCTTTTGCCTCGCAAGAAGAGAGAAAAAGCGATCCCAGTAAAGGAGAAGCAGTGAGTACTCCTATCCTGTCACTCAAGAATGTGACCATGCAGTTTGGTGGTGTTAAAGCACTCAATGATGTTAGCTTTGACATTAACAAGCAGGAAATCCTGGGTTTGATCGGACCAAATGGTGCTGGTAAAACAACCGTCTTTAATGTTGTGACTGGTGTCTATCAAATCAATTCAGGTGAAATTAACTTTGAGGGTAAGTCACTCGCCGGAATCAAGAGATACAAAATTACCCGCGGAGGAGTGGCTCGCACTTTTCAGAATATTCGCCTTTGGGGGGATATGACATCTCTGGACAATGTCATTACCGCAACCGATACACATAAGAAGTCGGGATTATTGTCGGGTTTGTTTGGCTTGCCAGTCTCACGCCGTGAAGAGAAGAGAGACAAGGCGCGAGCCCAAGAGCTTCTCGACTTTATTGGGATTGGTGAGTATTCGGATCGACTAGCAAAGAACTTGCCGTATGGAGCTCAACGTCGCCTCGAAATTGCTCGCGCCCTTGGTACCGAGCCAAAGTTGCTACTCCTTGATGAGCCTGCCGCTGGTTTCAATCCTGCAGAAAAGGTAGAACTTGCGCAAACGATTAGAAAGATTCGCGATGCTGGATATACTATTTTGCTAATCGAGCATGACATGTCGCTAGTCATGCAAGTTTCAGATCGAATAGTGGTATTGGATTTTGGCGAGAAGATTGCAGATGGCACTCCATCGGTGATTCAAGAGGATCCCCGCGTAATCGAGGCATATTTAGGAGTTCAAGAAGATGCGTCTTGAAGTAAAGGACCTGCGAGTTTCCTACGGAAAGATCGAAGCGATCAAAGGTGTCTCGGTTATTGTCAATGAAGGCGAGATAGTTTCACTAATTGGCGCAAATGGAGCAGGTAAGACAACGCTCTTGAAAACTATTTCTGGATTACTCAATCCCACTGCGGGAACAATTGAGTATGGAGGAGAAAACGTTCTCAAGCGTAAGGCTCATGAGCGTGTTTCCTTAGGAATTTCCCAAGCCCCCGAAGGGCGAGGCATTTTCCCAGGCATGACAGTTCTAGAAAATCTGGAGCTAGGCAAGTATCACCTCAAGATGAAAAAAGCTGAGATTGAGGAAGATCTGATCAGGATCTATGAACTTTTCCCTCGGCTTAAGGAGAGAAGCTCACAGGCCGCCGGAACCCTATCTGGTGGAGAGCAACAAATGCTTTCGATAGGTCGGGCATTAATGGCTAAGCCTAAGATTTTACTTCTCGATGAGCCCTCTATGGGACTGGCACCCTTGATGATTCAAAATATCTTCAACATCATTACTGAAATCAATAAATCTGGTGTGACCATTCTTTTGGTTGAACAAAATGCACGGCAAGCGTTACAACGTTCCGACCGGGCCTACATCCTGGAAACCGGAAAAGTTGTTAAAGAGGCCATAGCATCAGATCTACTCAATGATCCTGCAGTGCGCGAGGCATATCTGGGCACTGGGGCACATTCTTAACGCTCTGCCAGGATCAAACAGGTAATACGCGCCGTACATGTGCGTTCGCCTGCTTCATTTGTAATAACGATTTCCCAACTGCATAACGTCTTGCCCAAAGAAATTGCTGTGGCAACACCAGTAACTAATCCAGTTGTTGCTGATTTGTGGTGGGTTGCATTGATGTCCACACCAACAATTTTGCGATGAGGACCGGCGTGGAGCGACGTTCCGATTGAGCCAAGGCTTTCAGCCAAAACAACACTTGCTCCACCATGTAAAAGGCCCATGGGTTGGGTGTTACCTTCAACAGGCATTGTTCCAACGATGCGGCCTTGCTCAGCTTCAAGAATCTTGATGCCCATCTTTTGATCTAGTGCGCCGCTACCGCGTTCTTTGTAAAATTTGAGAAACTCTTCGTTGACCATGGGAACTATTCTAGTGTGCAACCTAAGATGTTCCCATGAGCAAACGCCTATTACTTATCGATGGGCACTCAATGGCATATCGCGCTTTTTATGCCCTCCCTGCGGAGAACTTCACTACGGCATCAGGCCAACACACCAATGCAATTTATGGCTTTGCCACGATGTTGCTCTCACTGCTGAGCAGCGAGAAACCCACTCACGTTGCCGTGGCTTTTGACGTCTCTCGTAAGACATTTCGCTCTGAGATCTTTCCAGAGTACAAAGCTAATCGGGCAAAAACTCCTGATGAGTTTCGCTCTCAGATGTCATATCTGCACGAGCTTGTAAGTGCTTTCGGCATCACGCAGTTTGAGGTTGAGGGATATGAGGCCGATGACATCCTGGCCACGATAACCAAGCGAGCTGAAAGGGAAGGCGCAGAAGTATTCATCTGCACGGGAGATCGAGATTCCTTCCAGCTCGTCAATGATAAAACTACAGTGCTTTATCCCAAGCGCGGCGTGAGTGATTTAGCTCGAATGACACCAGATGCTGTGCAAGAAAAATATGGAATGTCACCTTCGCAATATCCAGATTTTGCAGCTCTTCGCGGAGACCCCAGCGATAACTTGCCATCAATTCCAGGTGTCGGGGAAAAGACTGCAGCTAAGTGGGTTGTTGAATATGGATCACTCAAAGAACTTTTATCTAACGTGGATAAAGTTGGTGGCAAAGTTGGTCAGGCCCTGCGTGATTCCATTGATAATGTCATTCGCAATCGAGAGCTCACGCAACTAGTCGCAGAAGTGCCTTTAGATTTGAGTATTGATGCACTTGCTTGGTCTGGCGTGGATGAGAACCGGACCAATCCACTCTTTGATCGCCTTGAGTTTAAAACTCTTAAAGATCGTATGAAACCTATCCTTCTCAAAGGAACAAGCAAATCAACTGAACCAGATTTCCAACTCTTTGCTGAAGAGATGAGTGAGGGTGTCTTAACTCCAGTTGAGTTGGATGCAAAGGTCGCTCAGCACAAAGGTGCCATTGCAATTACTTTTTCTATAGTTGAAGAGAAATTGCATCGATATGCCGTTGCATTTTCAAAGGAAGATATCTTCCTCGTGCATTCATCAGCGATGGGGGATTGGGCACTCGATGCCTCAATTCCAAAGATTGCCCATGATGCTAAGTCTTTAGCGCGCAGTAACGGCATTGTTGGTATTGAGTTTGATACTTCACTTGCTGCTTATTTGGTTAATCCAGGTGTCCGAGCCCAAGAACTTAAAGATTTACAAGAGCGCTGGGGAGATGGCAGTGCTATTAACTTTTCATCGCCCGAACAAGAGCTACTGACTTCGGCTCGAGCATTATTCACTTTGCGTGATTCGCTAACGCGCGAACTCAAAGAGCGCGGGTTGTGGGATCTCTTTGTAGAGATGGAACTACCTATCGCAGCCCTATTAGCCAAGATGGAAGCACTAGGTATTGCCGTTGATAAGAAAGAGTTAGACAAACTTGCTGCCTACTTTGAGGGTGAAGTCAGCCGGGAGACTAAAGCGGCACATGATGCCGTGGGACATGAATTTAATGTGGCATCACCTAAGCAGCTCCAAGTTGTTCTCTTTGATGAACTTAAGCTTCCTAAGACAAAGAAGATTAAGACTGGGTATACAACCGATGCTGAGAGTTTAGATTGGCTGCATCAAAAGAGCGGTCATCTTGTACTAACTTCGCTTTTGCGCATTCGTGAGACAAAAAAGCTTGGAACAACTGTCGAAGGTTTGATTGCAGAGATCGCCGAGGATGGTCGCATCCATACCCATTTCCAACAGACAGTTGCAGCTACTGGGCGCTTGTCTTCCACAGGACCGAATCTGCAAAATATTCCTGTGCGCACTGAGGAAGGGCGTACTATTCGCAATTGCTTTATCGCAGGTACGGGTTATGTTGGCCTTTTAACTGCTGACTACAGCCAAATCGAAATGCGCATCATGGCTCACTTATCTCATGATGAGAAACTGCTCAAGGCTTTTGAATCGGGGGAGGATCTGCATGCAAGGATTGCTGGAGAGATATTTGGTGTTAAAGCCCATGATGTTGACCCTGAAATGCGCAGACAGATCAAGGCAATGTCGTATGGGCTTGCCTACGGCCTCTCCTCATATGGTTTATCTGCTCAACTTGATATCTCTCCACCGGCTGCACAAGATTTGATGGATAAATACTTTGAGCGCTTTGGTGGAATTCGGGATTACTTAAAGGTTGTTGTTGAAGATGCTCGCAAAGTTGGTTATACCGAAACAATCATGGGACGCCGCAGGTATCTACCTGATTTGATGCATGATAATCGCCAACGCCGTGAAGTTGCAGAGCGCATGGCGCTTAACGCACCTATTCAGGGATCAGCTGCTGACATTATTAAATTAGCCATGCTTAAGGTTCAGAATGCAATAGAAAAGGAAAAACTTTCTTCAAGGTTGTTACTACAGATTCATGATGAGTTAATTGTTGAAGTTGTTAAAGGCGAAGAAGAGCAGATAACTGCCCTTGTTAAGCGGGAGATGGGAGCGGCATATCCGCTTCGAGCACCTCTTGATGTGAGCGCTGGTTTAGGGCTTACGTGGCACGAAGCGGCGCATTAATTACTTAACCTCGTTTGAAATATCTTTAATTGCTTGTAGATCTTCTTCTTCAGTTGGCACATCATTAGCGGTAGTTAGACGCTTCTTTCCTAATGTAAGGATTATTAAGCCGCAGAAAAGCATGGATGGAAGCAATGCCAAACCAACTTGTGGTGAGTGGTGCTCTGAAATCCAACCACCTGTTGCTGCGCCAACTGCCATGAAAGATCCCTCGATACTCCAGATCCAACCAAGAGAAGAAGTTTGTGATCCCCGAGGTCGCACAGCTTCAAGCACTTCAAAGTAGAAGACTTGAACAGCCCCGCCTATAAGACCAATAAATGCTCCGACTAATGCCATGGTCCAGTCTGGATATGTGAAAGCGATTGGTATACAGGTAATGAACCACACCAAATAGGCGTTTCGCAATGCAGATAGTGGTGCCAATTTCTTTGAGACCAAACCTCCCAAAAGACCCCCAACGACAGTGGCAATACCGAAGGCTGCGAAAATCCAGGCAACACGTTGTTATACCCCTTCTTGTGTTGCATAAGCTGGAACAGCAACATCAAAAACTCCCCAACCAAAACCAATAAAGCATCCTTCAAACATGAGAAGTTGAATTGCGCGATCGCGCCAAAGCTTTTGCTGGCCCGTAGCTTTCTTCTCAGGAACCCAATTGCGTGAGACTGAAGTAAGGGCAATTGCTGTGCCACCAATGATCATGAGCGCCGAGGTCACAGCCAATGCCAAACCGGGATGTGAGGAGAGAGCAAGTGAAGTGACCACCACAGGACCAAAGACGGTTGTTGTACTCATCATCGCAGAATCAAGTGCATAAGCAGTGCGTAGGAAATTTTCAGGAACGATGTCTTTCCACAATGGCCGAATCGATAAATTTATTGGGGGAGCAGAGATTCCAAGAACAAAAGCGGTAATTAAGATTGACTCTTTGGAATGCATTGAGCTCAACGCCAAAATCAATGTGGCATAACAAGGAACTAGGATTCGCAGTGGCCACTTTTGACCCCATTTATCCATCAAAGAGCCGCGGATTCCAGCGGTGAGAGAACCGGCGAGAGAGTTCAGACCGATCGCCAATCCAGCGACTGCAACAGATCCTGTTTCTTGTTCTGCCTTAAAGAAGATTCCTAAACCGATCATCGAATAGGCAAGACGGGCTGGAAAAGCCGCTAATGCCAAAGTCACAACATGTGGAAAGGCTAGAAGCTCTTTATATCGTTTCATCGTTATGCCGATCCTACCTGCGAGCGTGATTTTTCCGCATGGATTTGCTCAAATAGATGCACAAACCGTACCCTTGCCCTCCAGCCGTGAAAGCGGAAACTACTACTCATCTATCCCTACGGAGCAACTTGACTACAGCACCTGTAATTGCAGTAAATGACATTGGATCAGCTGCCGACTTTCTAGCAGCAATCGAAGGCACAATAAGAAATTTTAATGACGGAGATCTAGTAACAGGAACAATCGTCCAGGTTGGACGCGAAGAAGTTCTTGTCGACATCGGATATAAAACTGAAGGTGTTATTCCTTCACGCGAGCTTTCAATTCGCCACGATGTAGATCCAAACTCACTCGTCAAGGTTGGCGAGACTATTGAAGCTCTTGTTCTTCAAAAAGAAGACAAAGAAGGTCGTTTGATTCTTTCTAAGAAGCGCGCACAGTACGAGCGTGCCTGGGGAGACATCGAAGGCAAGAAAGAGCGCGACGAAGTTGTTATTGGAACAGTTATTGAAGTTGTTAAGGGCGGACTTATCGTCGATATCGGACTACGTGGCTTCTTGCCAGCATCTCTTGTTGAAATGCGCCGTGTTCGCGATCTAACTCCTTACATTGGTAAGCAGGTTGAAGCTCGAATCATCGAACTTGATAAGAACCGTAACAACGTTGTTCTTTCACGTCGTGCATTCCTTGAGCAGACACAATCTGAATCACGCACAACATTCCTTAACCAGCTACAAAAGGGTCAGGTTCGCACAGGTGTTGTTTCATCAATCGTTAACTTCGGTGCATTCGTTGACCTTGGTGGCGTAGATGGACTTGTACACGTCTCAGAGCTTTCATGGAAGCACATCGACCACCCAGGTGAAGTTGTTGAAGTTGGCGATGAAGTAACTGTTGAAGTTCTTGAAGTTGATTTCGAGCGTGAGCGCGTGTCACTTTCACTTAAGGCAACACAAGAAGATCCATGGCAGGCATTTGCTCGCACTCACACAATCAATCAGGTTGTTCCAGGTGTGGTTACAAAGCTTGTTCCATTCGGAGCATTCATTCGTGTTCACGAAGGCATTGAAGGCCTAGTTCACATTTCAGAGTTGGCAGAACGCCACGTTGAAATTCCTGAGCAGGTTGTTCAAGTTGATGATGAATTATTCGTAAAGATCATCGACATTGACCTAGAGCGTCGCCGTATTTCACTATCTTTGAAGCAAGCTAATGAAGGACATGAGATTGAGATTGAAGCATTTGATCCGACTCAATACGGAATGGCTGCTCGTTACGATGCTGAAGGAAACTTCATCTATCCAGAAGGTTTCGATTCAGATTCACAAGAGTGGAAGCCAGGACATGAAACACAGCGCGAAGAGTGGGAAAAGCAATACGCCCAGGCGCAAGAGCGTTTCATGGCACACAAGAAGCAGAAGGCAGAAGCTAAAGCTGCTGATGCTGCTGCAACTCCAGCCGAAGAAACTCCTGCTGCTGAGTAGTAATAATTAAGATAAAAGGACTCGACTTAATCGTCGGGTCCTTTTTCTTTTCTAATCGGGTTATCCTTAATCTATGCGCGTAATCGCTTTAACTGGAGGTATCGGCTGCGGTAAGTCACTTGCGGCTGAGTATTTCGCCGATCTTGGCGCAATCGTAATTGATGCAGACCAGTTAGCGCGCGCAGCTATAGAGCGCGGTTCAGCAGGCTTTGATCAAGTGGTGAGTATTTTTGGTGATTCGATATTAAAAAATGGGGATGTAGATAGACGTGCGTTGGGGGAGTTGATATTTAAAGACCCGTCTTTGAAGGTGAAGTTAGAGAACATCATTCATCCCTGGATACGCCAAGAGTTCGAAGAGGCAGTTGCAACTCTGAGAGCTGATGAAACTCTTGTCTATGAAATCCCACTTCTATTTGAAACTGGTGGCCAAGATCGCTTTGAACTTGTCATTACAGTTGAATCATTACTTGAGAACAGGATTTCAAGGCTACGTGCCAGGGGCTTACACATCTCTGAAATAGAAGCGCGCATTGCTTCCCAGGCAAGTCGCGAACAGCGCGAATCGATAGCTGATTTCTTGATTGAAAATGATGGCAGTGAAGATGAATTACTGCGTAAAGTTGAAAATATATGGGGTGAACTCGCGAATAGGGATGTAAAAAAGTAGGCTTGGCAAATGCGCCCGGTATCTGAACTCCAACGACGAGTCGAGCCTTTTCAGGTAATAAGCGATTATGTTCCTGCCGGAGATCAGCCAGAGGCTATTGAAGAGATTGCCCGACGCATCAATGCGGGGGAACAAGATGTAGTTCTTCTAGGTGCTACTGGCACAGGAAAATCAGCCACAACTGCCTGGCTGATTGAAAAGCTCCAACGCCCAACTTTAGTCTTAGCTCCTAATAAGACGTTGGCTGCCCAGTTAGCAAATGAATTTCGTGAACTGCTACCAAATAACGCCGTCGAATACTTTGTCTCCTATTACGACTACTACCAACCTGAGGCATACGTTCCACAGACCGATACCTTCATCGAAAAGGATTCAAGTGTCAATGATGAGGTTGAGCGCTTGCGCCACTCAGCAACTAACTCACTTTTAACTCGTCGCGATGTGATTGTGGTTGCAACGGTGTCCTGTATTTATGGATTAGGTACGCCGCAGGAGTATGTGGATCGAATGATCAAACTTCGCGTGGGCGATGAGATTGAACGTAACGCCCTTTTGCGTAAATTCGTTGATGTTCAATATAAGCGCAATGATGTTGCATTCGAGCGTGGCACATTCCGCGTTCGGGGAGACACAATCGAAATCATCCCTATGTATGAAGAGTTAGCTATTCGTATTGAGATGTTCGGTGATGAGATTGAAAAGATAACTACCTTGCATCCTCTTACCGGTGAAATCATGCGCGATGAGGTGGAGATGTATATTTTTCCTGCAACCCACTACGCCGCTGGACCTGAAACCATGAAGCGGGCAATTGGTGATATTCAGGATGAACTACAAGTTCAGCTCAACTTATTTGAAAAGCAAGGCAAACTCCTCGAGGCACAGCGACTTCGGATGAGAACCACCTTTGATATTGAGATGATGGAACAAATCGGCTTTTGTAGTGGAATTGAAAACTACTCCAGACATTTAGATGATCGTGCGGCTGGTTCTGCTCCAAACTGCTTGTTGGATTACTTCCCAGAGGATTTTCTTGTTGTTATTGATGAGAGCCACGTGACCGTTCCGCAGTTAGGTGCGATGTTTGAAGGCGATGCATCACGCAAGCGCACGTTGGTTGAGCATGGCTTTAGATTACCTAGCGCGCTGGATAATCGCCCTTTGAAGTTTCCTGAATTCATAGAACGTACTGGGCAAAAGCTTTATCTCTCAGCAACCCCTGGTAAATATGAGATGGCAAAAGTAGATGGCGATGTAGTGGAGCAAGTAATTCGTCCAACTGGTTTAGTGGATCCACAGATTGTAATTAAGCCTATTAAGGGTCAGATCGATGATTTGCTCAATGAAATTACTATCAGAGCTGAGAAAAACGAACGTGTTCTAGTCACAACACTTACTAAAAAGATGAGTGAAGATTTAACTGATTACTTACAGGAAAAGGGAGTGAGAGTTCGTTATCTGCACTCTGAGGTAGACACATTGCGCCGTGTTGAACTA
Source organism: uncultured Actinomycetes bacterium (assembly GCA_937888825.1). Taxonomy (GTDB): domain Bacteria; phylum Actinomycetota; class Actinomycetes; order Nanopelagicales; family Nanopelagicaceae; genus Planktophila. Next base: position 134,118 of record CALBFE010000099.1, read on the forward strand.
TTAAGAGAGTTACGAATTGGCGAATATGACGTTCTTGTCGGTATCAACTTACTTCGCGAAGGTCTGGATCTGCCTGAAGTTTCCTTAGTTGCAATCCTGGATGCCGATAAAGAAGGCTTCCTACGCTCTGCTACTTCACTCATTCAAACTATTGGTCGGGCAGCTCGAAATGTTTCAGGTGAAGTGCATATGTATGCCGACAACATCACAGCCTCTATGGAAAAGGCGATTGATGAGACCAATCGCCGTCGGGCCAAGCAAGTTGCATATAATCTAGAAAAAGGTGTGGACCCACAGCCGTTGCGCAAGAAGATTGCTGATATCACCGATCTCATTAATCGTGAATCTGAGGATACTGATGAGTTGATGGCATCAAATAAGCGGGCAAATCAAAAGAGCGCAGCAACGGCAGGACTCTATGTGAAATCTCTGGCCTCGTTGCCGCGCCAGGATTTAATGGCGTTGATAGGCTCGCTCACTGATCAGATGCGCGCTGCTGCAGGGGACCTTCAATTTGAAGTCGCTGCACGTTTGCGTGATGAGATAAAGATTTTAAAGAAGGAACTACGTTCAATGGAAGAGGCTGGGGTTTAGTGACTATCGACAAACTCATTGTCCGCGGTGCTCGCGAACATAACCTTAAAAACGTTTCCATTGAGCTGCCACGAAATGCGCTCATTGTTTTTACAGGTCTATCAGGCTCAGGTAAATCATCATTAGCTTTTGACACGATATTTGCTGAAGGTCAGCGTCGATATGTTGAATCTCTATCTGCCTATGCCCGTCAATTTTTGGGGCAGATGGATAAGCCTGACGTTGATTTCATTGAGGGATTATCACCAGCGGTATCTATAGATCAAAAATCAACGAACCGTAATCCACGTTCAACAGTGGGAACGATTACTGAGGTTTATGACTACTTACGTCTGCTCTTTGCACGTGCAGGGCGTCCACATTGCCCCACCTGTGGTCAGGCAGTAACGAGACAGTCACCACAACAGATCGTTGACCAGATCTTGACCATGCCTGCCACAACAAAGTTTCAAGTTTTAGCTCCAATAGTTCGTTCGCGAAAAGGTGAGTTCGTCGATCTCTTTGCCGATCTGATAACTCAAGGTTTTTCACGTGCTCGTGTAGATGGTGAAGTTATTCAGCTCACCGATCTGCCAAAGCTAAAAAAACAAGAGAAGCACACTATTGAAGTTGTAGTTGATCGCCTTACGGCTAAAGAAGAGTCCAAGACTCGCCTGACAGATTCCATTGAAACTGCGCTGCGTCTTGCATCTGGAGTTGTTCTTCTTGATTTTGTAGATTCCAAGGGTGCTGAGAAAGAGCGCACATATAGCGAGCACTTGGCTTGCCATGATTGCAACCTTTCATTTGAGGAGTTAGAGCCGCGTTCTTTCTCATTCAACTCACCATTTGGTGCATGCCCCGAGTGTTCTGGAATTGGAACCAAGCTCGAAGTTGATAATGATTTAATCATTCCTGATGACTCGATATCGATTAATGAAGGTGCAGTTGCGCCTTGGTCAGGCGGGCAATCATCAGATTACTTCCTGCGCTTACTAGAGGCGTTAGCAAAAGATGTTTCATTCTCCCTAGATACGCCATGGAAGAAGATTTCCGTAAAGGCGCGTGATGCCATTATTAATGGCTATGAGTATGAAATCAAGATGAAGTACAAGGGTCGCTACGGTACTAAGAACTACACAACTGGATTTGAAGGTGTTGTTCCATTTATTCATCGCCGCCACAGTGAGACAGATAGTGACTACAGCCGCGATAAGTACGAGGCTTATATGCGCGAGACACCTTGTGATGTTTGTAAGGGAGCCCGCCTAAAGCCAGAAGTCTTGGCTGTGACTCTAGGCGGCAAGAACATTAGTGAAATTACCGAGCTTTCGATTATGGAGTGCGCGGAATTCCTTAAGGCAATTAAGCTCAATAAACGTGAGGCACAAATTGCAGAACGTGTAATGAAAGAAGTTTATGCACGTCTTGGCTTCTTGCTAGATGTTGGTTTGGATTATTTGTCATTAGCGCGCCCGGCAGGGACTTTATCTGGTGGTGAAGCACAGAGAATTCGCTTAGCTACACAGATTGGTAGCGGACTAGTTGGCGTGCTCTATGTTTTGGATGAACCAAGTATTGGGTTACACCAAAGGGATAACCGCCGCTTAATTGATACCTTGACGCGTCTTCGTAATTTAGGAAACACACTCATTGTTGTTGAGCATGATGAGGAAACAATTAGAACTGCTGATTGGGTTGTAGACATCGGACCAGGTGCTGGTGAGCATGGTGGCAACGTTGTTGTCTCGGGTAGTTATGAAGACTTAATCGGTTCTAAAGAATCGATTACCGGTGCATATCTCTCTGGCCGTAAATCGATCGCGATTCCTACCAAGCGTCGCAAAGTTGATCCTAAGCGCCAATTAGTTGTTAAGGGCGCCAAAGAAAACAACCTTCAAAATATTGATGTTGAGGTTCCACTGGGGGTATTTGTTTCAGTTACTGGAGTCAGTGGCTCAGGTAAATCGACTTTAGTAAACGATATTTTGTATACGACTCTTGCCAACAAACTCAATGGAGCACGACTAGTTCCTGGGCGACATCGAACAGTTTCAGGTATTGATTTACTCGATAAGGTTGTCCACGTTGATCAATCACCTATTGGTCGAACACCTCGTTCTAACCCTGCCACCTATACCGGCGTATTCGATAAGGTACGTGCGTTATTTGCTGAGACATCAGAGGCCAAGATCCGTGGCTATCAGCAAGGGCGTTTCTCATTTAACGTTAAGGGCGGGCGCTGCGAGAACTGTTCAGGTGATGGCACCATCACAATTGAGATGAACTTCTTACCTGATGTCTATGTACCTTGTGAAGTCTGTCATGGAGCACGTTATAACCGTGAAACTCTTGAAGTGCATTACAAAGGCAAAACAATCGCCGATGTTTTAGATATGCCGATAGAACTTGCCGCTAGCTTCTTTGAATCAGTTCCAGCTATTGCTCGCTATCTGAAAACACTTAACGATGTTGGTTTGGGCTATGTGCGCTTAGGGCAATCAGCACCAACGCTTTCCGGCGGTGAAGCCCAGCGCGTAAAGTTATCGACTGAGTTGCAACGACGTTCAACTGGTCGCACTATTTATGTTCTAGATGAACCAACAACTGGTCTGCACTTTGAAGACGTAAGCAAGTTGCTGGGAGTTCTCAATCGCTTAGTTGATACTGGCAATACTGTGGTTGTTATCGAGCATAACTTGGATGTTATTAAATCCTCTGACTGGGTTATAGACATGGGACCAGAAGGTGGATTCCGTGGGGGATTGGTAGTTGCTCAAGGAACCCCTGAAGATGTAGCTAAAGTAAAGGCCAGTTACACCGGACAGTTCTTGGGTGAAATCTTGGCAAGTAATCGCAAAGTAGCGACTAAAAAGTAATCGATATGGCAGATCCCCAAAGCTATCGGCCAACGGATATACCTAAACTCCCTGGGGTCTATCGATTTTATGATGCAACGGATACGGTCATTTATGTCGGCAAGGCAATTAACTTAAAGAATCGGTTGAGTAATTACTTCCAGGGCAACTTGGCCGAGAAGACTTATCGCATGGTGAATCAAGCCGTGCGAGTTGATTGGACGATAGTTGATACTGAGGTTGAAGCTCTGCAGTTAGAGTTTTCTTGGATCAAGCAATATGCACCGCAGTACAACGTGCAGTTTAGAGATGACAAGTCATATCCGTATCTAGCAATTACGAACAAGGAAGAGTTCCCTCGGGTTTTCATTACTCGCAAATCGAAGCGTCCTGGTATTTCATACTTTGGACCTTTTACTCACACTTGGGCGCTCCGGAGCACTTTTGATGTTGTGCTAAAGACTTTCCCAATTCGCTCCTGCACAACTAGTAACTTTGAACGAGCAAAGCGGACTAAACGTCAATGTTTGCTGGGTGATATTGGAAAGTGTGCCGCTCCTTGTGTTGAGTGGATTAGCAAAGAGGATCACAAGGCACTCTCTGATCGTTTAGTGAATTTTATGTCTAATGGAAATACTGACATAGTTCCAACCTTACGAGCAGAGATGGAGCTTGCCTCTAGCCGTGAAGAGTTTGAACGAGCTAGCAAGATTCGAGATTCTATTGATGCCATAGAGCGGGCACAGGAGTCCGCAGAGGCTGCTCTGCCTGAGAATTTAACGGCTGACATAGTCGCAATCCACCATGACGGAGCACATGCCGCAGGTTCGATTTTTATCGTGCGAGGCGGTGCAATTAAGGGCTCGCGTTCGTGGATTGTGGATCAAAGTAAATCCCTAGAAGGCGATGATGAGATGGGTGCACTTTTCTACTCCATCTATAGTCAAAGTGCTCCAACTGATATCCCTGCTGAGATTCTCATCAATGAACTCCCACTAGATGCCACAGCGTTAGAAAGTTGGCTCAGTGGTTTGCGTGGTGCCCCCGTAACACTGAAGGTGCCTCAACGTGGTGAGAAAGTTGAGATTCTGGCAACGGTTAAGCGAAATGCGCAGTACTCACTGATTCAATTCTTAAGTAAGCGGGCTAATGACGCAGCAGTAAGTGGCAAAGCGTTGCTAGAAATTGAAGAAGCGTTGGATTTAAGCCGCACACCACTTCGCATTGAATGCTTTGATATTTCAAATATTTCCGGAACATCCGTTGTAGCATCCATGGTTGTCTTTGAAGACGGACTAGCTAAGAAAAGTGAATATCGTCGCTTCATCATTAATACCGAAGAAGGCTTTGATGACACGCGAGCGATGCATCAAGTCATCACTCGCAGGTTGAAGAGATTGCTCGATGATAGATCTGTTGACGAAGCAGAGGTCGCAGAACTTGGTGGAAAGTTGAGTAAGTTCTCATATCCACCACAACTCATTGTTGTTGATGGTGGTCAGCCCCAGGTTAATGCAGCAGCCCGCGCATTAGCCGAACTTGGAATCACTGATATCGCTTTGTGCGGGCTTGCTAAAAGGTTAGAAGAAGTATGGGTTCCAGGTTCATCTGATCCGCTCATCTTGCCTCGCTCTAGTGAGGGTCTCTATCTCTTACAACGTATTCGCGATGAGGCACATAGATTTGCGATTACATTCCACCGCTCTAGACGTTCAAAGGTGATGCTGGAATCAATTCTTGATGAGATTCCGCAGTTGGGACAAGCACGTAGAAAAGCGTTACTGGAACGATTTGGTTCAGTGGCTGCTATTCGTAAGGCAACTGTGGAAGACATCGCTGCTACACCGGGTATAGGCAGCAAGATCGCAGCAGTTATTGGTGAACAGCTTTTGACTATGAGTGCAAGCAAGATGAATACCGAAACCGGAGAGATTTCTGAGAGTAAATAGTGGCAAAAGAAGAGCGTGTTGGCGGGTTCTTGACAGATGTAAGAGGATAAAGCTATGACGAGCAATGAAACTTTGGTCCTAACCGGAATGTCAGGGGCTGGGCGATCAACGGTAGCCCATGCTTTGGAAGATCTTGGTTGGTATGTCGTTGATAACTTACCTCCCGCTTTGCTACCTGCTTTAGTTGGTAAGGGCACAGGATCACAAGGCAAAGAGTATGCAGTTGTAGTTGATGTTCGCGGTGGCCATTTCTTTGATGAGCTAACTGCAGCTTTAGCAGAGTTGAAGAAGAATGGCTCTGCATACCGCCTTGTATTCCTAGATGCCACAGATCAAGCTTTAGTGCAGCGCTTTGAATCAACCCGCAGACCGCATCCTCTGCAAGGTGGAGATCGCATAGTTGATGGCATTGCTCGTGAGAGAGCGAAACTTGAAGAAGTACGAGTTGAGTGTGAAATTGCTATTGATACAACTAATTTGAATGTGCATCAGTTGGAAAAGAGAATTGGTGAGATTTTTGGTGGTGGCAAGATTCAGGGGATTCGTATTAACGTCCTTTCTTTTGGTTATAAATATGGAATTCCAGTTGATTCAGATTTAGTTTTGGATTGTCGCTTTATTCCAAATCCACATTGGATTACTGAACTGCGGCCCCTGACTGGATTGACAACGCAAGTAAGTGAGAAGGTTTTGGGTAGCGAAGGTGTGAGTAAGTTTGTGAAGGATTATGTTGCACTTATCAACTCAATGATTCCTGGATACATGAACGAGGGAAAAAAGTATGTGACTATCTCTGTTGGCTGCACAGGTGGAAAGCATCGAAGTGTTGCAGTTGCTGAAGAGATTGCCCGCCAGCTCAGTTCCAATGATCGCTCTGCCTATGCAACGCATCGAGATGTCGGGCGAGAATAGATAGTGCAAAAAGTAGTTGCACTTGGGGGAGGACATGGCCTAGCCGCAACTCTGTCGGCGCTTCGCCAACTTACCAATGAGATAACTGCAGTTGTCACAGTTGCTGATAACGGAGGCTCTAGTGGTCGCTTGCGCGAAGAGTTTCCAATCTTGCCTCCTGGTGATTTACGTATGGCACTTGCCGCATTGTGCGCAGATGATGAATGGGGCCGCACATGGGCCAATATCATGCAGCATCGCTTTGAAAGTAAAGGACCACTTAATGGCCATGCAATGGGCAATCTCTTATTGGCATCGCTGTGGAATGAAAATGAAGATCCAGTTATTGGTTTAGATCGTGTTGGTCAGTTGTTAAAAGTTATTGGGCGTGTTCTACCGATGGCTGAAACTGCTTTAGATATTGAAGGAACTTTTAATACATCAACTGGGCGAATAGTTGTGAGAGGGCAAAAAGAAGTTGCTACAGCAAAGGGTCGTATCGAATCCTTACGTGTGATTCCTGAAAATCCGCAGGCGAGATTAGAAGCACTCACTGCTATCCGAGTAGCGGACTGGATCACTATGGGGCCGGGTTCTTGGTTTTCATCAGTCATGCCGCACCTGATGGTGCCGATGCAGCAAGATGCACTACTTCGCACAAAAGCTAAAAAGATTTTGATCCTCAACCTTGATGCCACAAATACAACAACTGGAGAAGAGTTCGCTGGCTCTACGCCAGAGGAACATTTAGAGTTTTTCCATTCCTATGCCCCTGAATTAAAGATTGATTACTGTCTCGTTGATTCATCTGTGGTCCGAAATTCTGTTGCCCTTGATGAAGCGGCAGCAAAAATGGGCGGACGAGTCATTGCCGCCGATATTCGCAAGGCACCAGGTAGTGTTCATCACGATGTCACAAAATTGACTCTCCATTTGGGCCACATCATGGGTCCAAAACTGGTTGGATAACCCCATGGCAATGACAGCATCAGTTAAGGACGAACTTAGTCGCATTTCAGTGACTAAGCCATGCTGCCGCAAAGCCGAGGTTTCCTCCCTGCTCCGCTTTGCCGGCGGATTACATATAGCCGCAGGCAAAATTTTGATTGAAGTTGAATTAGATACTTCTCAAAGTGCGCGCAGATTAAGAAAAGATATCGCTGATATTTATGGTCATGGATCTGATTTAGCAGTGCTCTCATCGAGCGGCCTTAGAAAAGGTTCACGTTATGTTGTTCGTGTCATCGAAGCCGGAGATGCACTAGCTAGGCAAACAGGTTTAGTAGATGCCAATGGTCGTCCTGTTAGAGGATTACCTCCTCAAGTAGTCTCAGCGGCCATCTGTGATTCAGAGGCAGCATGGCGCGGTGCCTTTATTGCACATGGTTCACTCACTGAACCTGGACGCTCTTCTTCATTGGAAATTACATGTCCTGGCCCAGAAGCGGCGTTGGCATTAGTGGGTGCGGCACGTCGAATGGGAATTGTTGCAAAGGCCAGAGAAGTGCGCGGTGTTGATCGTGTTGTTATTCGCGATGGTGATGCAATAGGAGTTCTACTCACACGCCTTGGCGCACATGAATCAGTACTTGCATGGGAAGAGCGCCGTATGCGCCGTGAAGTTCGCGCAACAGCTAATCGCTTAGCTAATTTTGATGATGCAAATCTACGTCGTTCTGCTCGAGCAGCAGTTGCTGCGGCAGCTCGCGTGCAGAGAGCAATGGAAATTCTTGGTCCAACAATTCCAGATCACTTAAAAGAAGCGGGCGAGCTTCGCATCAATCACGGCCAAGCTTCGCTAGAAGAGTTGGGTTCACTTGCCACACCTCCAATGACTAAAGATGCGATTGCCGGTCGAATTCGCCGCCTATTGGCGATGGCTGATAAACGAGCGGGGGAACTCGGTATTCCTGATACTGAGAGCGGACTTCCCCCTGATTTGTTGAACTAAACCTTTCCTACCCGCAAGTTAGGCCTTGAGCCACTGATAGTATTTACATCAAGACCCCAGCGTTGTGGCAGTCATACGAACCACCAACAGCTGGGCTTTTCCATTACTAGCCCCTTTAGTAGCAAGGACACGTACTGTGATTAATGTCGGAATTAATGGTTTTGGACGCATTGGACGCAACTTCTTTCGTGCATCACTAACAAACCCAAATATCAATATCGTTGGAATCAACGACCTCACACCTAATGAGACTTTGGCACATTTGCTCAAATACGACTCAATCTTGGGTCGCTTAGGTCTTGAAGTTACGTTCACCGATGATTCCATCACTGTTGGTGGAAAGACGATCAAAGTTTTCTCAGAGCGCGATCCAGCTAACCTGCCTTGGGCTTCAGTTAAGGCTGATGTAGTTGTTGAATCAACAGGTATTTTCACAAAAGCTGCCGATGCTCAAAAGCACATCACAGCTGGTGCGAAGAAGGTAATCATTTCTGCACCTGCAACTGATGAAGACATCACCATTGTTATGGGTGTGAACCATGAAAAATATGATGGTTCAAAGCACAACATTATTTCTAACGCATCTTGTACAACTAACTGCCTTGCTCCAATGGCTAAGGTTCTCAACGACAACTGGGGCATTGTTAAGGGCTTGATGACAACTATCCATGCCTATACAAATGACCAGGTCATACTAGATTTCCCACACAAGGATCTACGCCGTGCTCGCGCAGCAGCAACTAATATGATTCCAACATCAACAGGTGCTGCAAAGGCAATCTCTTTGGTTCTACCAGAGCTCAAGGGCAAGCTAGATGGTTATGCAATGCGTGTGCCAGTTCCAACTGGTTCTGCAACAGATTTAACTGTTGAACTTGCTAAGGAAGCAACAGCTGCAGAGATTAACGCTGCAATGAAGGCTGCTTCACAAGGTGCGCTCAAGGGATATCTCACATACACAGAAGACCCAATTGTTTCTTCAGATATCGTGACTGATCCATCATCTTGTATCTTCGATTCAGGTTTAACTAAGGTAATTGGTAACCAGGTTAAGATTGTTGGTTGGTATGACAATGAATGGGGTTACTCAAACCGTCTTGTGGACTTGATTTCACACGTTGGCAAAACTCTTTAATGTCAGATCTTGCACACTTTGATGTAGCGGGAAAGCGGGTTTTTCTACGCTGTGATCTCAATGTTCCGTTAAAAGACGGTGTCATTAAAGATGATGGTCGTATTAAAGCCTCGCTTCCTACTATTCAAGCTTTGCTTGAAAAGGGTGCATCGATTGTCATTGCTGCGCATTTAGGTCGGCCAAAAGGTGAAGTAAAACCAGAGTTATCGCTGGCTCCAGTTGCTAAGCGTTTAGGGGAATTGCTAGGACAAGAGATTATTTTCCCTGGTCAAGTAGTGGGGGATGTAGTCACAGCATCAGTTCAAAGTCTAAAGCCTGGTCAAATTCTTCTTTTAGAAAACATTCGCTTTAGTTCAGCCGAGACAAGTAAAGAAGAGTCAGAGCGGGCAGAGTTTGCAAGCCAGTTAGCTAAGTTAGCCGATGCATACGTTGGTGATGGCTTTGGCGCTGTGCACCGCAAGCACGCGTCAGTCTTTGACCTCCCAAAGCTTTTGCCACATATTGCCGGCACTTTAGTTGCAGCTGAAGTCGAAGTACTAAAAAAACTCACACAAAATCCAGAGCGTCCGTACGGGGTAGTTCTAGGTGGTGCAAAGGTTTCTGACAAGTTAGCCGTCATTGAAAATTTACTAGGCAAAGTTGATGTTCTGGCAATTGGTGGGGGGATGGTCTTTACATTCCTTAAAGCGCAAGGCAAAGAGATCGGCACATCACTTGTTGAAATAGAGATGCTCGATGTTGTTAAAGGCTTAATTGAGAGTGCTAAGAAGAATGGCGTGAAACTGGTTCTTCCAACTGACATCGTTGTTGCACCCAGCTTTTCTGCCGATGCCACGCCAACCTTAGTTTCAGCCGATGCAATTCCAGCAGATCAAATGGGTCTAGATATTGGCCCTGAGTCAGCTGCAGCTTTTGCAATTGAAATCGAGAAATGCAAGACAGTATTTTGGAATGGCCCCATGGGTGTGTTCGAATTTGCTAACTTTGCTGCTGGCACAAAAACAGTTGCCGCAGCGTTAACCAAGGTTTCAGGCATTTCAGTTGTTGGTGGGGGAGACTCGGCCGCCGCGGTGCGTGCTTTGGGATTTACAGACTCAGAGTTCGGTTATATTTCAACTGGCGGCGGAGCATCGTTAGAATATTTAGAGGGCAAGGAACTTCCTGGTCTTCAAGCACTTGGCTTATAAGGAGCATTCATGCGTAAACCATTGATGGCTGGAAACTGGAAGATGAACCTCAATCACCTCGAGGCGATCGCAGTTGCCCAAAAACTGGTTTATTCACTCGATGACAAAGATTATGACGCAGTTGACGTTGCGATCATCCCTCCTTTCACAGATATCCGCTCTATCCAAACGTTGATTGATGGAGATCGTCTGCGCCTTACTTATGGTGCTCAAGATCTTTCACCAGAGGCAAGTGGAGCATTTACTGGCGATATCGCCGGCTCAATGTTGCACAAGCTCGGTTGCACATTCGTTCTTATTGGTCACTCTGAGCGCCGTGCTATTCATGGTGAATCAGATGCACTTATTAATCGCAAGATTAAGGCTGCCCTTGCTAATGAAATTATCCCAATCTTTTGCGTGGGGGAAGAGCTATTGATTCGTGAATCAGGTGCGCATGTCAGCCATGTGATTCGCCAAGTGCGCGCAGGTCTTGAAGGTTTTACTAAGCCAGAGCTAAAAAAGATTGTTATTGCATATGAACCAGTATGGGCAATTGGTACTGGCAAGGTTGCAACTCCTGAGGATGCACAAGAAGTCTGTGCTGCAATTCGTGAAGAGATTGAAAATATCGGTTCTGCCGAAATTGCTTCAAATATGAGAATCCTTTATGGGGGTTCAGTGAAACCTTCTAACATCGCAGAAATCATGAAAAAGAGCGATGTGGACGGCGCTCTTATCGGAGGAGCGAGCCTAGACCCTGAAGAACTAGCCAAGATTGTGAAGTTCCACGCGCAATCCGAGTAAGGGACAGCCAGCTTTTACAGGTATCCTTATCCTCTACGAAACAAGGAGTTCGACAACGTGAAATTAGCACTATCAATCTTGCTCGTCATTACCAGCGTTATTATGATTCTGCTCGTCCTTTTGCATAAGGGTAAGGGCAGCGGACTATCCGACCTTTTTGGCGGCGGTATCTCAACTAACTACGGTGGATCATCGGTAGTGGAGCGCAACCTAGATCGCATTACAATTGTTGCGGGTGGGCTTTGGTTTGCACTCGTTGTTGCCTTAAGTCTTGTTCTTAAGTAAATCTTTTAATTTCACATTTTAAAAAGGAGTAATACATGGCAAGTGCAATTCGTGGAAGCCGAGTCGGCGCTGGCCCAATGGGCGAGGCAGAACGCGGTGATTCGATTGCTCGCGCTTATGTTTCATATTTTTGCGCTAACGGACATGAAGTCCGCCCATCATTTGCTGTTGAAGAAACTGTAGTTATTCCAGCTGAATGGGATTGCCCAAAGTGTGGTTACCCAGCAGGCCGTGACCGTAACAATCCACCTAGCCCAGTTAAGAATGAGCCATACAAGACTCACCTTGCCTACGTTAAAGAGCGTCGCACTGATGCTGAGGGCGAGAAGATCCTAGAAGAGGCTCTACGTAAACTTCGTGGAGATGACGAAGACTAAATCTTTTCAACTGCTGCAAGTAGTTGGTCTATACCCGCACTGCGATTTATTAAATTAAATCGAAGGAGCGGGTATTTTCTTGAAGCAAGGGCTTTTCCATCTCCCAATGCTTGAGCAGCAACTAAAGTCTTGAAACCAAAGCTCTGCCCTGGGATTGCAATATCTGTTGATGGTGTTCCAGTGATTTGTAGGAATGAGCCGTTTTGTTGACCACCTTTATGGAACTGACCGGTGGAGTGAAGAAAACGTGGTCCCCAACCAAAGGTAACTGGCTTACCAATTTTTTGAGAAAGTATGAATCTAATCTGTGCAATCTTTGCTTCGTCTTTGCGATCTAGATAAGCCATGATTGCTACATAACCATCTTTGTGGATACCTTGAGTAAACAGCTTTAGTGAGTTGGCAAGATCAGCGCCCTCTCCAAAAATCTCTATAGCACCATCAGTATGCGGGGCAGTAAAGACAGGAAGTACGCCGCCCCATTCTTTAAGCAATGCAGATGTCTGTTCTTTAGCTTCAGTGACATTGGGTTGATTAAATGGATCGATTTCAAGTGCAGCTCCAACAAGTGCGGTCACCCATTCCCAAATAATGAATTGAGCCGCAAGGTCAGCCTCTACAACTAAATCAGCAGAACCGGCATATGCAATGGAAAAGACATTTGCATTCGTTGCAGCTTTTTCAATTACTACAGGAAGTCGTCCCACTTGATTCTTACCTGTTGATTCGGCAACCAATTGCTCTGCCCAATCACTTAATCCCGGCATGGCAGATCCATCATCGGTGTAGGAGAGATATTGACCTGCGTGATATGCAAGAAGGTATGCGATATCAACTACCAGAGTTGAGTCTTTGAGAAATGCAGTCTTTGCATCACTAGCGTTATCCAATAAAACTGACACATCCACACCGATTAAGGCTGATGGCACCAAGCCAAAAGCACTCAGCACACTAAAGCGTCCACCAACATTTGGATCAGCATTTATGACGCTGTAACCGGCTGCCCGACTTTGTTTATCTAATGGTGAACCAGGATCAGTAACAATAACCATGTGGTTTTGTGGTGCAAGGCCCACTTGGGTAAATGCATCTTCAAAGAGTGCGCGCTGAGATGCTGTTTCAATTGTTGATCCAGATTTCGAACTGATAATCACAACGGTTTTGGCTAAATCATTATTCAACGCATGAGCAACATAATCAGGATCAGTTGAGTCAAGAATGAAAAGCTCCTTCTTAAAACTCTGTGCGATAACTTCAGGGCCAAGTGATGATCCACCCATGCCGCACAAAACAACATTGTTCTTGTCGCGATGCTTTGCACAGAGGGCATCGAGTGCAGGCAGGAGATCTCTAGAACTCTCTGGAAGATCTATCCAATTCAAGCGAACAGAGGCTTCAGCTTGTGCAGCCGCACCCCAAATCGATGAGTCTTTCTTGGCTAGACGTGAGTGAACGTCTACCAGTGTTTTATAACGTGCATCGCTGCGATCAATGTGTTTGATCGCATTTCCTGAAATCTTTATCATCCCTGTTGGGCTGCCTTCACATTAGCGAGTAATTCATCCCATGCTTGGGCAAACTTCTTCACACCATCTACTTCAAGTTCAGTTGTTACGGTATCGAGTGAGATGTTAAGAGCTGAGAGTCCTTTGAGGACTTCCACGGCCGCTCCATAGCTTGAAGTAATGGTGTTTCCTCGTACTTTGCCGTGATCAATAACGGCATCTAGAGTCGATTGAGGCATTGTGTTGACGGTATCAGGGGCAATTAACTCAACAACATATCGAGTGTCATCATAGGCAGGGTCTTTCACGCCCGTTGATGCCCAGAGTGGACGTTGCTTATGAGCACCTCTGGCAATTTGAGCTTGCCATCTAGGAGAAGAGAACTTCTCTTCAAATAGTTGATAAGCAAGATGGGCGTTAGCAATTGCCGCCTTTCCTAGTAGGGAAGTGGCAGCCTCTGATCCATCTTTTTTAAGCAGTGCGTCAATAGATGAATCGATTCGGCTAACAAAAAACGATGCAACTGAATGCACATGCCCGGGATTTGTCGCAGCTTCTATTCCAGAGATGTAAGCATCTATTACAGCCCCATAGCGCTTGACTGAGAAGATCAAAGTGACATTGACGCTAATTCCTGCGCCGATAAGTGCGGTAATGGCAGGTAAGCCTTCAAGAGTTGCAGGAATTTTAATCATTAAGTTTGGACGATCAATAATCGACCACAATTCTTTTCCTTGAGCAATTGTTGTCTGGGTGTCATGGGCAAGACGAGGGTCTACTTCGATACTTACACGACCATCGACACCTTTTGTTGAGGAATAGATATCTTTGAAGAGATCACAGGCTGCTCGTACATCATCTGTAGTCAGTTTTTTGACTACATCATCAACTGATGAGTTTTTCATGGCCGCGATATCTGCTGCATATTCATCTGCACCAGCGATTGCTGCGCCAAAGATTGAAGGATTAGTTGTAACTCCTACAACACCAGAGTGGGCGATACGAGATGGTAATGAATGTGCATCACTGCCTGAGATCTTGGCTCTAGATAGGTCATCAAGCCAAATCGAGGTTCCACCCTGTGCAACATCGGCCACAGACATTTATAGGCCCGCCTTCACCTTGGCAGCGATTGCTTCGACCGAGAAACCGAACTCCTTAAACAAACGCTTGGCATCTGCTGAAGCTCCGTAGTGTTCAAGTGAAATTGCGATTCCACCATCACCAATTAACTGATGCCAACCTTGGGCAATTCCCACTTCAATACTGACCTTTAACTTTATTGAAGGTGGTAGTACTTCATCCTTATAGCTTTGGTCTTGTTCGCTAAACCATTCAAGACATGGTGCGCTCACAACACGAACTGCAATTCCTTCACTAGCCAACGCGCTCTGTACATCAATTGCTAGAGATACTTCAGAGCCAGTTGCAATCAGAATCGCTTTTGGATTAGCAGCATCTTTAAGAATGTAGGCACCCTTGGCAGTTCCAGAAGCAGGAGCGCACTGGCTGCGATCTAAAACTGGAAGGTTTTGGCGCGATAAAAGGATTCCTGCAGCGCGGCCACGAGTCAGAACCTTCTTCCAGCTCTCGGCAACTTCGTTGGCATCACCAGGGCGAATGACATCTAAACCTGGGATTGCACGCAATGCTGCGAAATGCTCAATGGGTTGGTGAGTTGGTCCATCTTCGCCCACACCGATTGAATCATGCGTCCACACAAATGTGGAAGGGATATTCATCAACGCTGCAAGGCGAACAGCGGGGCGCATGTAATCGCTAAATACTGCAAAGGTCCCACCAAATGCGCGAGTTAATCCATGGAGTGCAATTCCATTGAGAATTGATCCCATTGCATGCTCGCGAATTCCAAAGTGGATTATTCGACCATAAGGATGAGCGCCCTTCATCGCACTTGTGGCAGGCAAGAATGAACCGCCACCATCGATGCTTGTGTTGTTAGATCCAGCTAAATCGGAAGAACCACCCCAGAACTCAGGCAGATGTTTTGCAATTGCATTAATGACTTGTCCAGATGCTGCGCGAGTAGCAACTTCTTTACCTGGAGCAAAGGTAGGGATGTCTGCATCCCAACCAGCTGGCAATGCTCTAGTGCGCAAGCGTTCCAAAAGCTTTGCTTGCTCTGGATTACTTGATTGCCATGTTGCAAACTTTGCATCCCACGCTTTGCGAACTTGAGCTGAGCGATCTTTTACTAAACGGGCATGAGCTAAAACATCGACTGGCATTGCAAATTTTTCCTCTGGATTAAGACCAAGTGCAGTTTTTGTTGCAGCAACTTCCTCATCGCCAAGTGCAGAACCATGTGAGCTTGCGGTGCCTTGAGCTTTTGGTGCCGGCCAAGCTATAACTGAGTTCATTCGAATCAAAGATGGCTTAGCTGTTTCTTTTTTAGCTGCAACCATTGCAGCATCAAGGGCAGCGATATCCACGCTTCCGTTAGAAGCTGCTGCCACATCAATGACGTGCCAGCCATAGGCGCGGTATCTAGCAGATACATCTTCAGTAAATGCGTTATGTGTATCGCCTTCAATAGAAATGCGATTGTCATCATAAATAACATTTAATACGCCAAGCTCTTGAGTTCCAGCAAGAGAAGATGCTTCGGCGCTTACGCCTTCTTGTAAATCTCCATCAGAACAGATAACCCAGATGCTGTGATCAAATACAGAGCCACCAGCGGGTGCTTTCGGATCCAATAAACCACGCTCATAGCGAGCAGCCATTGCCATACCGACTGCAGTTGCAACCCCTTGTCCAAGAGGACCAGTTGTCATTTCTACGCCGGCAGTGTGACCAAATTCAGGGTGTCCTGGAGTAAGTGATCCCCACGTGCGAAATTCTTGAAGATCTTTTAATTCAAGGCCGTAACCGCTTAAGAAAAGTTGGGTATAGAGAGTCAATGATGAATGGCCGCACGAGAGTACGAAGCGATCCCGCCCTACCCACTGTGGGTCTGAAGGATCATGAACTAAATGGCGCTGAAAGAGTGTGTAAGCAACTGGAGCTAATGACATTGCTGTACCCGGGTGACCATTACCCACTTTTTGAACTGCATCTGCTGCCAGAGCACGGGCATGTGCAACTACAAGATCATCCATCTCAGACCAACCAGACATTGAACTCATAGGGCCATTTCCTTTGTTTTAAATTGAACTGATAGCCAGATTCGCCACGCTGCAATCCAAACTAAAGTCGTACCCAACACGTGCATTCCTACTAATAACTCAGGGACACCCAGGAAGTATTGAATGTAGCCGAGGGCTCCTTGAGCAAGTGAAATACCAAAAAACAGACGTATGCGGTGCTTGGTCAATGCAGGTAAGCCTTTTCTTAAATAGAAGGCAATTGTGAAAATCATCAAGATGATTACTGAGATTGAGTGCATGCGGGCAACGTCTTGAATTCTTAAATCAAGTCGTGGCACATCAGCATCTCCAGCATGGGGGCCTGATGCAGTAACAATTGTTCCTAAGATGATTACTAGGGCAGTCCACATAATATGAATCTTTGAAAAACTATTAAGTGAGCCTTGCACTCCGCTCTTAACTGCCGGTCCCTTGCGTCGTGAGTGAAGTGAAGTGGCCGCAGCAATCAAGATAGTAGAAAGCAAGAAGTGGCTAGCGACCGAAAGCGGATTGAGATTTGTTAGCACGGTGATTCCACCCAGAACACCTTGGCCAAATATTCCTAAGAATTGTCCGGCTGCAAGTATGCGTAAATCTTTTCGTCCTGATCGAAGAACTGCAATTAAAGTTGCCAGCGCGAAAATAACTAGAACAAAAGTGAGTAAGCGATTTCCAAACTCAATCCAAGAATGCAGGGTGCCCTCGGCTTGGTTCTCAACTGGAAAATATGAACCTGGCGTGCACTCGGGCCATGTGGGACAGCCAAGGCCTGAGCCTGTTAGACGAACTGCGCCTCCGGTTACGACGATGGCTGCTTGGGATACGAGTAGGGCCAGAGTCAGGGGAGTGAGTGCCCGGGCCGCGCGCTTGGATGCCATGGCTCAACCCTATGGCTACGGGGCGCCCACGCGGGCCGAGTGGCCGAAGGTGTCGAATTACGACACAATAGTGTTGTGAAAATGAGTGGCCAAACAAGCCCAGTTCCAGGTGATGATCTTCGCACCCGGGACTTAGTGGCGCGCTCCATTTTAGAAAATGGCCCATCAACGGCTGCAGTTCTTGGACAGCGTTTAGGTCTAACTCCAGCTGGTATTCGTCGCCACCTTGATCTACTTGTTGCAGATGGTGTTCTGCAGGCACGCGAACCGCACTCTGCGATTAATCGCGGCAGAGGTCGACCTTCAAAAGTATTTGTTATGAGCGATAAAGGCCGTGAACAGTTTGAACATTCCTATGATGATTTAGCCGTTGCTGCATTGAAGTTTATGTCGGCACAATCTGGTGCACACTTGGTTTCAGGTTTTGCGCAATTGCGCGCTGACGATATCGAAAGAAAAGCAACGCTTGCACTGGAGAAGAAAAGTAATAAGAGCGAAGGCCTCGCCCAATTCCTCACTGAACAAGGCTATGCCGCCAGTATTGCTAAAAAGCCAATGGGTGAAGAGCTGTGTCAACATCACTGTCCTATTGCACACGTTGCTTCAGAATTTCCTCAACTATGTGAGGCTGAGACTGAAGCACTCTCACGTATTTTAGGCACTCACGTTCAACGTCTTGCAACAATTGCACACGGTGATGGAGTGTGCACAACTTTTATACCCACAACAACAACGAAGCGAAAGGTACGCGCATGACTATCGCACATCCAGAACTCGAAGGTATCGGCAACTATGAATACGGTTGGTCAGATAAAAGTGATGCAGGCACAAACGCTAAGCGCGGCCTGAGTGAGGATGTCGTGCGCGATATCTCCGCTAAGAAATCCGAGCCACAGTGGATGCTAGACCTTCGCTTAAAAGGCCTTGCCTTATTTGAGAAGAAGCCAATGCCTAACTGGGGCTCTGACCTTTCAGGAATCTTCTTTGATACGATCAAATACTTTGTGCGCTCCACCGAAAAGAAGGCTACAACGTGGGATGACCTGCCAGATGAAATTAAGAACACATACGATCGCCTAGGTATCCCTGAAGCTGAAAAGCAACGCCTGGTTTCTGGTGTTGCGGCTCAATATGAGTCAGAGGTGGTTTATCACTCAATCCGTGAGGATTTAGAGAAGCAGGGCGTGATTTTCCTAGATACCGATAGTGCTCTCAAGCAGCACCCAGAACTATTTAAAGAGTACTTCGGAACAGTTATTCCAGTGGGGGATAACAAGTTCGCAGCTCTTAATACATCTGTGTGGTCAGGTGGTTCATTTATCTATGTTCCAAAGGGCGTTCACGTTGACATTCCTTTGCAGGCATATTTCCGTATCAATACTGAGAACATGGGTCAGTTTGAGCGCACATTGATTATTGCTGATGAGGATTCATACATTCACTATGTAGAGGGATGTACTGCGCCTATTTATAAGTCAGATTCACTTCACTCAGCGGTAGTTGAGATCATTGTGAAAAAGGGTGCGCGCGTTCGTTATACAACAATTCAGAACTGGTCGAACAACGTTTATAACTTGGTTACAAAGCGCGCGACATGTGCTGAAGGTGCAACCATGGAGTGGGTCGATGGAAACATCGGTTCAAAGGTAACAATGAAGTATCCAGCAATCTTTTTGATGGGTCCACATGCAAAGGGTGAGACCCTGTCTCTTGCCTTTGCTGGAGAAGGACAGCACCAAGATTCTGGTGCCAAGATGGTTCACGCTGCGCCATACACATCATCATCTGTAATCTCTAAATCAGTTGCGCGAAATGGTGGACGTACTTCTTATCGTGGACTTGTTCAAGTCCAAGAAGGAGCACACCACTCAAAGAGCACAGTAAAGTGCGATGCACTTCTTGTTGACACAATTTCTCGCTCTGACACATATCCCTATGTTGATATCCGCGAAGATGATGTCTCAATGGGCCATGAAGCAACTGTTTCTAAGATCTCTGATGATCAGCTCTTCTATTTGATGTCTCGTGGATTAACTGAAGATGAAGCTATGGCAATGATTGTCCGTGGATTCATCGAGCCAATTGCGCGTGAACTACCAATGGAATATGCCCTAGAGCTCAATCGCCTCATTGAACTTCAAATGGAAGGTGCAGTTGGTTAATGTCAGTTTTAGCAACTAATTACTTAGTACCAACAGGGCGTGAGGAAGCGTGGAGATTCACTCCACTTAAGCGCTTGCGTGGTTTACACGATGGCTCTGCGGCCGTCGGCGGCCGCAATTCCCTCGTAACTAAAGCTGGCTTACCAAAGGGTGCCAGCTTTACCCGTGAAGCTTTATCACCTCTTGCTGTGAGCGATGATGTAATCATTGAGCGCATCCGAGGAGAAGTTTCTGATGTTTCGCATTTAGCCATTGAGGCAAATGCAGAGATTGCCGAACCAATCTTTCTTACTCGCTCAGCAGGTGCCTTAGATTCAGCGGAACTTTCCAGAGTGCGTATCTCACTAGGTAACCATGCTGTTGCAACAGTAATCGTTGAAAATGTTGGCGATACATTGCTGGCTGAGGATCTAGAGATTGCATTAGCTCCAGGCTCATCTCTAACTTTTGTATCTTTGCAAGAGTTTGATTCAAAGAGTGTTTACACAGCTCGCCACCATGCTGTGGTTGATAAGGATGCAACATTCAAATCAATCACAGTCACTGTTGGGGGAGATGTAGTTCGTATCTTGCCAACAGTGGAGTTCACAGCACCTGGATCTTCAGCCGAACTTCTAGGTGTCTACTTTGCAACAACTGGACAGTTCTTTGAACACCGTATGCACGTAGATCATGCTGTGCCAAACGCAAAATCGCGAGTGAACTTCAAAGGCGCACTTGCTGGAAAAGATGCTCACACAGTGTGGATTGGTGATGTTTTAATCCGCGCAGTTGCTGAGGGCACTGACACCTATGAGCTCAATAGAAATCTTTTGCTGACAGATGGAGCACGCGCTGATTCTGTTCCTAATCTTGAAATCGAAACTGGTGAGATCGTTGGTGCGGGCCATGCAAGCACCACGGGCCGCTTTGATGACGAGCAGTTGTTCTATCTGATGTCACGTGGAATCACTTTAGAGAATGCCCGCCGACTTGTTGTGCGCGGTTTCTTTAATGAAATCATCACTGAAATCGGAAATGAAGAAGTACAAGAGCGCCTTATGGAGCGCATAGATGTCGAACTTGAAAGAGCTGGTGCGTAAATGGCCGACATGATGTTGGATCAATTAGAGGTCGGCAAGCCGGTCAAGATTGAAAAAGATGGCAAAACCATCTGTGTTGCAAGAGTTGGCGATGAAGTATTTGCAGTTGATGACACTTGTTCGCACTCAGAGGCTTCTCTATCAGAGGGTGAAGTTACAGATTTCAAAATTGAATGCTGGCTACATGGTGCTGAATTCGATTTACGTACCGGTGTGGCGTTGACCTTACCGGCAAATATAAGCCTTCAAACATATGCAGTGAAGATCGACGGAAATTCCGTCACGGTTCAGATTTAGTACACGAGTAGAAGAGAGACAATAATGAGCGTTTTAGAAATCCGCGGACTACAAGTATCAGTTAATACTGAAAATGGTAGTGTTGAAATTCTTAAGGGTGTTGACCTAACTATTAAGTCTGGTGAAACACATGCAATCATGGGTCCTAATGGATCTGGTAAATCAACTCTTGCTTACTCCATTGCAGGCCACCCTAAATACACAATCACTAGTGGCTCTGTGACTCTAGATGGCGCAGATGTTTTGGATATGACTGTTGATGAGCGCGCTAAGGCGGGCTTGTTTCTAGCAATGCAGTATCCAGTTGAAGTTCCTGGAGTTTCAGTTTCTAACTTTCTGCGCACAGCAGCAACAGCTCTTCGAGGTGAGGCTCCAAAGCTTCGTACTTGGGTTGCAGAAGTTAAGGGAGCAATGGAAGCGCTCAACATGGATCCAGCATTTGCTACAAGAAATGTTAATGAGGGATTTTCTGGCGGAGAAAAGAAGCGCCACGAAATCATGCAGCTAGAGCTATTGAAGCCAAAGATGGCCATCTTGGATGAAACAGATTCAGGTCTAGATGTGGATGCACTACGCATTGTTTCTGAAGGTGTTAATCGCGCAAAGGCGAATAATGACCTTGGGGTATTGCTTATCACTCACTACACGCGTATTTTGAAGTACATCAAGCCTGACTTTGTTCATGTTTTTGCTAATGGCAAAATTGTTGAAGA
>CALBFE010000100.1 GCA_937888825.1 uncultured Actinomycetes bacterium
TAGCAGTTGCCTGAGTAACTCGATATCCACTCTTCTTGAGTGCCACGACTAAATCAGACTGGGAATGAATAACTCCAGATTGAATCAGTGCAATAGCCTTTGCTCTGCGCGCAGAAACATTCGTTGCATTACTTGCCATCACTGATCACCTTTCTAAAAATAGAAACAAACTTGACTAGCTGTGCCTGAGTAACAATGAGGGCAGGTGCAATACGAATAGTTGACTCATTGGCAGCATTGACCAAAACTCCAGCCTTAGCCATCTTGGCCGCAAACTCTTTTGCAGTAGGTGTATCCAACTCAATTCCAATCAGCAGACCGGCTCCGCGCACTTCCTTCACACCCTTAACCATCGCTAACTCTGTCAAGAGATATTCATGATGAAGGACTGTCTTTTCAATAAGCTTCTCTTTTTCAATGACAGCAATGGCTGCAAGACCGGCAGCAGTAGTAACTGGGTTGCCACCAAATGTTGTGCCGTGATCTCCGGCCTCAAAAAGTGATGCTGCTTTTCCGAGTGCAATCATCGCCCCTAATGGCAATCCCCCGCCTAATCCTTTAGCCAACGTAATCACATCAGGCTTTATCCCTGAGTACTCATATCCAAACCAATCACCCGTGCGACCCATGCCTGTTTGCACAGCATCAATTACTAACAACACACCATATCTATCGCAGAGTTCTCTCACCTGTGACAAGTAATCAACCGGTGGAATTACCACTCCGGCTTCTCCCATGATTGGCTCCAGAATCACCATTGCTGTCTTTCTTGAGATTGCACGGCGCATCGCTTCGATGTCACCAAAGGCGACATGCTTAACGCCTTTGACCAGAGGCAAAAATGGTTCGCGCTTTGCAGGTTGGCCTGTAAGTGAAAGTGCACCCATTGTTCTACCGTGGAAAGCACCTTGCGCAGCAATGATTCGGTTGCGACCTGTTCGACGAGAAAGCTTTAAGGCTGCCTCATTAGCTTCAGCGCCAGATTGGCAAAAGAAAACACGTGCACTCTTATCGCCCGTCATATCAATGAGCTTTGCCGCTAAAGCGACGGCGTTGGGATGTGCATAGAAATTGCTCACATGACTTAACTGAGCAATCTGCTTGCTAACAGCCTTAACGATAGCTGGATGTGCATGTCCCAAGATGCTAGTTGCAATTCCGCCCAAGAAATCTAAGTACTGCTTTCCATCGGCATCAGTAACTACTATGCCTTTTCCCTTCACAAGTGCAATCGATGGCACACCATAATTGTTTTGCGTTGTGCTCTTCCACTGCTTTATGAGATCTGTGTTTTTCATGCGATCACCAACGTTCCACCTTTGCTCAGCAATGCATCCGCAAAGCTGTTTGGATCCGTGCCATCAATAATTCTCACCGCTTTGGCACCATTTGCAACTGCATCCAGTGCGGCTTGGACTTTAGGTGCCATACCTTCGGCAAACCCTGCCTTTATGGAATTTAGCTCATCTGATGAAATTGAATCAATCAAAGAAGATGTATCTGGCCAACTACGATAAATGCCAGCAACATCAGTCATAACGATGAGTGCAGAAGCATCTAACGCTCCAGCAATAGCTGCGGCAGCTAAATCAGCATTGACATTCAATCCACCAGAGCCGTCTTCATTACTACTAATGGGTGCGACGACTGGAACAATTCCCTTGCTAATTAATTCTTTAAGCGCCGAAACATCGACCCTGACAACATCACCCACTCGCCCTAGATCGGCAGTACTTCCATCTACCAATGTTGTTTTCTTTCTCGCGATTAGAGTGGGCAACGTACGACCTGATAGTGCTTGAGCCTTAATTCCACCCTTAATAAGAGTTTGTGCAACCTTTGGGCCGACTTCATTAGCTAGAACTGTCTCAACAACTTCAAAAATCTCTGGTGTTGTGTAGCGAAAGCCACCAACGAATGAACTTTCAATTCCCTTAGCTTTCAACGCCGCATCAATTTGAGGTCCGCCACCGTGCACAACTACAACGGATTCACCTGTTGCTTGCGCAGCTGCAATAGCCTGAGCAAAAGCGCCGCTTTCATCCTTCATTGCATGCCCACCGAATTTAACGACGATCATGTTGAATACGCCGAGTTCTCATGAACATAGTCGTGTGAAAGGTCATTAGTCATCACAGTTGCACTGGCTTTGCCAACCTTTAGATCTATGACTATTTCTACCAAACGGTTACTGAAATCAACTTTGCTCTTATCAGCATCCGGTGCGCTATTAGAACAAACTTGAACACCATTGAGGGCAACATCAATAGTTAGCGGATCCATGTGGGCATCTGCTGTGCCAACGGCAGCTAATACTCTGCCCCAGTTTGGATCACCACCAAAGATTGCTGCCTTGAGTAAGTTGTTTCGAGCACACGCTCTGCCTACTTCGACAGCATCTTTTTCACTCACCGCATTGTTGACTGTAATCGCAACTGACTTGGTAG
>CALBFE010000101.1 GCA_937888825.1 uncultured Actinomycetes bacterium
AGGAATGGATCCGCCTAAAAGGGGGTTTAATTAGGTATGGAAATAATCATTGTTCTCGGCGTCATCGCTCTAGTCGTCCTATTTTTTGTTGCTCAATACAACCGCCTTATTCGCCTCAACATCTCAGTTGATGAAGCATGGGCACAGATTGAAGTTCAATTAAAGCGTCGTGCTGATCTCATCCCTAACCTTGTTGAAACTGTTAAAGGTTATGCAGCGCATGAACAATCTACTTTTGATGCTGTTGTTACAGCACGTGCTAAAGCAACAACTGCCAGCACAGTTGCAGACACAGCTGCCGCAGATGGAATGCTCACACAAGCCCTGCGTGGATTACTTGCAGTTGCTGAGGCGTATCCAGATCTAAAAGCTTCAGCTAACTTCATATCACTTCAAGAAGAGTTATCAACAACAGAGAACAAAGTTGCATTCTCTCGTCAGTTCTATAACGACAATGTGCGCGAACTCAACACTGCAGTTAAAACAGTGCCAACTAACTTCTTTGCAGGAGTTGCGAAGGTTAGTGAGCGTGAGTTCTATGAAGTTGAAGATCCACAGGATCGTAAAGCCCCGAACGTTAAGTTTTAATGAACTTTAGAACCCAACAAGCGGCTAATCGCCGCAAGACAATCGGCCTGCTCGTAGGAATGGGTGTGCTGGTGTGGCTTGTGGCGCTGGCTGCCCTTACTTACTTTGGCCAATCAACTACGGCAATTGTTCCTCTTGCAGTTGGTATTGCGCTGGTTTCAGTGTGGGGTTCTTATTACGGTTCAGACAAATTAGTTTTAACCATGACTGGTGCAAAGTTAATTAAAGAATCAGATAATCCAAAGTTATTTGGTTTAATTCAAGAGATAACAATTGCCAGTGGCCTACCAATGCCAAAGGTTGCAATTGTTATAGATAGTGCGCCTAACGCCTTTGCAACTGGTCGAAACCAAGATCACGCACTCATTGCTTTTACAACAGGCATCTTGGATGTCATGGATCGCGACGAACTCCAAGGTGTTATTGCCCATGAGTTAGCACACGTGGCTAATCGTGACACATTGGTATCAGCAGTTGCGGCAACTACTGCAGGTGCTATTGCAATCTTGAGTGACATGTTGATGCGCATGATGTGGTTTGGTGGCGGCAGAGATCGCGATCGCAATAGCAACGGCAATCCACTACTTTTAGTCTTTTCACTTCTTATTCTTATCCTGGCACCAATAGCTGCCGTGCTTTTAAAATCTGCAATTTCACGCAAGCGTGAATCACTGGCTGATGCAACTGCGGTTGCTTTCACAAGAAATCCTGCGGGCTTGCGCAGTGCACTTGAAGTGTTAGAGAGGGATTCAACGGTTGTGCATCAGAAATCAAACTCCATTGCACATATCTGGATTGAATCACCTTTGGATGGAAAAGCTGTTTCTAAGATGTTTTCAACGCATCCACCTATTGCAGAGCGCATTTCAGTTCTAAAAGCGATGGAGTCTTTGAACTAATTCTTCTCTGTTGGAAAGAAGAGAGTGAATGTTGTTCCAGCTCCTGGCTTAGAAACAACGCCTACTTTGCCACCATGAGCCTGCATCACTGAATCCACGATAGATAAACCAAGCCCGCTACCTTCTTGGCTAGTGCGCTGGCGTGAAGGATCTGCTCTAAAGAAGCGCTCAAAGATTCTCTTTTGATCCTCTTCACTTAAGCCCGGGCCATTATCGGCAACAGATATGTAAACACCATCATCTTCATTGCGCGCTAGGACGTTGATTGCTGTGCCAGTGGGAGTGTGAACACGGGCATTAGCTAAAAGATTTGTCATTACTTGATAAATACGCCCTGAATCACCTAACACAAATAACTCTTTAGGCATTTCAACTGTAATTGGATGCTCTGGCCCAGCAGCGGAGGCGGACGCAACTGTTTCTTCAATAACGTGTGCAAGATCTACAGGGTGAGATTCAATGTCTCGCGATTGATCTAATCGGGCAAGGAGTAGTAAATCCTCAACCAGAGTGCCCATTCGAACAGATTCTTTTTCAATACGTCCAAGAAGTTCTTTAGTCTTTTCACCATCAGGTACAGCGCCTTGGCGGTGAAGTTCTGCAAAGCCACGAATAGCTGTCAGCGGTGTGCGCAGCTCGTGACTTGCATCTGCCACAAAGCGACGGAGTTTATTTTCACTCTCTGTGCGAATTGCAAAAGATTCTTCAATACGGCTAAGCATTGTGTTCAAGGATGAACTCAAGCGTCCAACCTCGGTATCTGGCTCAAAGTTCTCTAAGCGAGCTGTGAGGTCGCCAGCTGCAATCTTCTCTGCAGTTTCCTCAACATTTTCTAATGGCTTCATACTTATTTTAATTACTTGACGTGCTGCAAAAGCAATAAGGAATAGAACGATAAATCCAATGAGTAAGAAGATTCGACCAATTCGATGTGTTGTTTTATCAAAATCTGCAAGAGATTGGGCAACTACTACCGTGCCAACAGAGGAAGGTAGAGCTTGTGTAATAACTCGAAAGTCGGGACCACGAGTTTCTAATGTAAAAGGTTCACTTCCAAAGGATGCAACTACCTCAGGAGTCCATCCACCGATGAAATCTGTAATTCTGTTTGCGTTCAGATCACCTCCAAGACCTCCAACAAAGGCGCCAGATTGATCTAAAACCGTGACAGAGGTGGATGTTGGAATACGGTTAAGTGGAGTCGCAGATGCTGCACGGGCCTGCCTGCGCTCATCATCCTCGTCACCATTTGGATTCACTTCATCATCATTAACAATTCCAGCTGCATTGAGTCGCTGTGAAGTGCCACCAACCACGCTAACAAGTTGATCATCTATCTGACCGATGAGGTAACCCTGTAGTGATTGTTGGACAACTAAACCAGCACCAATAAACCCAATCGCAGACAGTGTCAAGACGCCAGCAGTTAAGCGGTTGCGTAGTGACCAGTTACGAAGAGGAGAGTTCATTTATTTACTTGGCGGGCATTCGTAAGCGATAGCCAACACCGCGCACGGTGTGAATAAGTGGTGGATCAAAAGCATCAATCTTTTTACGAAGATATGAGATATAGGTTTCAACGATTCCAGCATCACCACGGAAATCGTATTGCCATACGTGATCTAAAATCTGTGACTTAGAAACAACGCGATCAGCGTTGATGATTAGGTAACGAATCAAAGCAAACTCAGTAGGCGAGAGATCAAGTAGTTGACCAGCACGGCGAACTTCATGTGTTGCCTCATCTAATTCCAAATCAGCAAAGCGCATCTTCTCATCATCAATGTCAATGTGATCAACACCTGTGCGGCGCAGAAGCGCGCGCAAACGTGCAACTAACTCTTCCAATGAAAACGGCTTGGTCATGTAATCATCGCCGCCAAGAGTTAAACCTTTAACCTTATCTTCCATGCCATCTTTTGCAGTTAAGAAAAGAACTCCAGTATCAACGCCTTCATTACGAATCATTTTGCAGACTTCAAAACCATCTAGATCAGGCAACATGACATCTAGGACCATTGCATGCGGCTTAAACTCTTCGGCCATTGCCAGTGCTTGCGCGCCATTTGCTGCGGTGCGAACATCAAAGCCAACAAAGCGAAGGCTTGTTGAAATTAACTCGCTGATACTTGGTTCATCATCGACGACGAGAATGCGTTGCAGGTTCTTTGCGGGAGCTGTGGTCATGGCTCAACAATGCTCCCACGGACTGGGAGTTTCCTGAGAATGGCCTTTGTTTTAGCCCTTAACTGAGCGCAAGAGAACTTGAGCCACGTCTAGAACCTCCATGGATGACTCACGAGCGCTCATTCCATCGGTAGTCATAACGCGGCAGAAAGGACAGGCAACGGCTAACTCTTCAGCTCCCGTTCCGATCGCTTCATCAACGCGATTTAAGTTAATGCGCGTTCCAATTTTCTCTTCCATCCACATACGTCCACCACCAGCACCGCAACAGAATGAGCGCTCTTTATTACGAGGCATTTCAGTTAACTGTGCACCAGTTGCTTCAAGGATTTCACGTGGTGGTTGATAAATCTCATTGTGACGACCTAGGTAGCAAGGGTCGTGATAGGTCATTGCAGTGTGACTCATCTTTACTGGCAGTAGCTTCTTCTCGCGAATCAATTGATTAAGTAGTTGGGTGTGGTGAACCATCTCTAATTCAAAACCACTTTGTGCGTAATCGCGGCCAATTGTTGTGAAGCAATGTGGGCAGGTAACAACAACTTTCTTCTTACCCTTTGGACGATCAGCAAAAACCTCTTTAAAGGTTTCAATGTTTTCAGCTGCCATGATTTGATACAAGAACTCATTTCCAGCACGACGTGCTGGATCTCCCGTGCAGGTCTCTTTCTTACCTAACACTGCAAACTCAACACCGGCCATGTAGAGAAGTTCTGCCACTGCCTTTGTGGTTTTGCGGGCACGCTCATCATATGCACCAGCGCAACCAACCCAGAACAAGTATTCAACTTCATCTGGCAATACACCTTCAACAACCTTGATTGGGAAATCACATTCAGCAATCCATGCTTCACGATCATTTTTATTAGCACCCCATGGGTTACCAGATTGCTCTAAGTTACGGAAAGTTCCACCGAGCTCTGCTGGGAAATCTGATTCCACCATTACTTGGTAGCGGCGCATGTTAACGATGTGATCAATGTGTTCGATATCTACTGGACATTCATTGACGCACGCACCACATGATGTGCAAGACCACAAAATATCTGAAGTAATGGCTGCGTTTTCGCCCACCATTGCCTCAGTTTCAACGGTCTTAGCAAAGGCGTGATCGCGCATAGCCATGATTAAAAGCTTTGGCGATAGTGGTTTATCAGTGTGCCAAGCCGGGCATTGTGACTGACAGCGACCGCACTCAGTACATGAAGTCATATCCAACAAACCCTTCCAGGTTATGTCGGCGCGAGTACCAAGACCAAAGACATCGTCATCTTTTGGATCTTCAAAGTTAACTACTTCACCATGTGACAACATCTCAGGCAATGGTCCAAGTGATGACTTTCCATCTGCGTTTCTGCGGTAGTAGATATTAAATGGCGCTAAGAAGCGGTGCCAAGCAATACCCATTGTGAGATTTGATGCAATAACAATGAACCAGGTCATTGAAACAACAATTTTGATTGCTGCAACTAATTGAATAGTTGATGTTAACTGTGTCAGCGTCCATGACTTAAACATGTCTGCAATAAACCATGTTGTTACAAAGTGGCGGTTCCAAGCTGTTTCATCCGAGAGTGCACCTTCTAGTCCGCGCAATGCAATTACGCAGAAAACAATAAGCAAGATTGTGAACTCAACGTAGTAAGCCTTAAGCATTCCGCTGCCATAGAAGCGTGAGCGCTTATTGCGAAGACGGGTAACTTGGCGAATTCCAATTAATGTAACAATTCCAATTCCTGTTGCCCACGCAATAAGCTCGGTGAAGTATTCATAAACCCAGAAGTGACCAATAACTGGAAGTGCAAAGTATGGATCAATGAGTTGACCATAGGCGGTAATAAGAGTCCCAAATAAAGCAAAGAAACCGATCATGACAAACCAGTGTGCAAAACCAACAACCGTGAAATTAAACATCTTGGTGTGACCAAAGATTTCGCGAAACGCCATGCGAAGACGTGTGCCCTTATCGTTGCTACGTGTGGGATCTGCTGCACCCTTTTTAAAGATCGCTAATAACGTGCGAACGCGCACTGCTAGTAGGACGAGGGCAAAGAGAGTTATCCCGTAGGAGATCGCAGCAAGGGTCAGGTTCATGGAGGTAAGGGTAGGGAATAAAGCACCAACGCTGCCTGTTATGTGGAGTAGCAAACCTGAGTCGCATCGACTCAACCTTTTGTGTAGGATGGGCTCAGGTTTCAAGCAGTCCTCGACCCTAAATCAGGCTCGAGCGTCACTAAAAGGAGCACTACTTACATGGCTAGAGCAGTTGGAATCGACCTAGGTACAACAAATTCTTGCGTATCGGTCTTGGAAGGTGGAGAACCCACCGTTATCGCCAACGCTGAAGGCGCCCGCACGACCCCGTCGATCGTCGCCTTCGCAAAAAATGGCGAAGTACTTGTTGGTGAAGTGGCTAAGCGCCAGTCAGTAACAAATGTTGATCGCACCGTTCGTTCGGTTAAGCGTCACATGGGTACGAGCTGGAACGTCGATATCGACGGAAAGAAATACACACCACAAGAAATTTCAGCACGCGTTTTGCAAAAGCTAAAGCGCGATGCAGAGTCATACCTTGGTGAAACTGTCACTGATGCAGTTATTACAGTTCCTGCATACTTCAATGACGCACAGCGCCAAGCTACAAAAGAAGCTGGCGAAATCGCTGGCCTTAATGTTTTGCGTATTATCAACGAGCCAACTGCAGCAGCGCTCGCATATGGTCTTGATAAGGCAGATAAAGAACAGACAATTCTCGTCTTCGACTTAGGTGGTGGAACATTTGACGTTTCACTTCTTGAAATCGGTGACGGTGTTGTTGAAGTTAAAGCAACCAACGGTGATAACAACCTCGGTGGTGATGACTGGGATCAAGCCCTCGTTGATCACCTAGTAACTACTTTTGGTTCACAAAATGGAATTGATTTAACAAAAGATAAGATGGCGATGCAACGTATTCGTGAAGCTGCTGAAAAGGCAAAGATCGAACTCTCATCATCACAATCTGCATCAATCAATCTGCCATACATCACAGTTGATGCTGAAAAGAATCCACTATTTCTTGATGAAACAATCACACGTGCTCAGTTCCAGCAGTTAACTGCTGCGCTCCTTGAGCGTTGCAAGAAGCCTTTCCAAGCAGTTCTAAAGGATGCTGGTATTCCAATCAACAAGATTGAATCAGTTGTATTAGTGGGCGGATCAACTCGTATGCCTGCAGTGGTGGAACTGGTTAAAGAGCTAACTGGCGGAAAAGAGCCTAATAAGGGCGTAAATCCTGATGAAGTAGTGGCCGTTGGCGCATCACTTCAAGCCGGTGTTCTTAAGGGTGAAGTAAAGGATGTTCTACTACTGGATGTAACACCACTATCACTTGGTATTGAAACCAAGGGTGGCGTTATGACTAAGTTGATTGAGCGCAACACAACTATTCCTACAAAGCGCTCTGAAGTATTTACAACTGCTGATGATAATCAGCCAGCAGTGCAGATCCAGGCATACCAAGGTGAGCGCGAAATGGCTGCTTACAACAAAAAGCTTGGAATGTTTGAACTCACAGGTTTGCCACCAGCACCACGTGGTATCCCACAAATCGAAGTCACATTCGACATCGATGCAAACGGAATCGTTCACGTTTCTGCAAAGGATCTTGGAACTGGAAAAGAACAGAGCATGACTATCACAGGTGGCTCTGCACTTTCTAAGGAAGAGATTGAGCGCATGATGGCCGATGCTGAATCACATGCTGAAGAAGATCGTGCGCGCAAAGAAGAAGCAGAGATTCGCAACGCTGGAGATTCTCTTCTCTACTCAACTGAAAAGTTCATCAAAGATAATGAAGAAAAATTATCTGCTGGCGATGCACTAGAGAAGAAAACAGAGACAGAAGCAGCACTCGAAGAGTTAAAGACTGCTCTCGGTGGTTCAAACTATGAAATGATTAAGTCAGCAACTGAGAAGGTTGCAACTGTTAGCCAAGCTCTAGGGGCTGCACTTTATGCAGGCGCTGCAGCTGAAGGTGCAGCAGATGGTGAGAATGGCACAAACGCCGAAGATGGCGTTGAAGATGCTGAAGTAGTTGAGGAAGGCAAGTGAGCGAAGAAAGCTCGCTTACCGAAGAATCATTAGTTGAAGATGTGGCACCGGATCAGGAAACTGATCCGGTAGCTACGTTAACTAGTGATTTACAACGACTTCAGGCTGAATATGCCAACTACCGCAAGCGCGTAGAGCGTGATCGTTCCCTTGCTCACGAAATGGCTATCGGTGCGGTTTTAACGCAGCTTCTGGCACTACTTGATGATGTTGATCGCGCAGAATCACATGGTGAGTTAACTGGTGGCTTTAAAGCAGTTGCAGATCAACTCAACACCATTGTTTCTCGCATTGGTTTAGAGAAATACGGCACCGACGGTGAAGTATTTGATCCGCAAATCCATGAAGCTCTGATGCATGACACATCTGCAGAGGTGGAAGTACCAACTGCTTCAAAGATTTTGCAGCCTGGATATAAATACAAAGAGCGTGTTTTGCGCCCAGCACGTGTTTCTGTAACAGATCCAGCAGGAGAGTAATTAGTAATGGCAGCCAAAGATCTCTACGAAAAGGATTTCTATAAAACCCTTGGCGTTGATAAGAAGGCTGCTGCGGATGAAATCAAACGTAAGTATCGCGGCCTTGTAAAAGATCTCCACCCTGATACCAATCACGGAGATTCTGCAAAGGAAGAAAAGTTCAAAGCAGTCTCTGAGGCATATGAAATTCTCTCTGATGCTAAAAAGCGCGCTGAATATGATGAAGCCAGATCTCTTTTTGAACGAGGTGGATTTCGTGCACCAGGTGGTGGAGGAAACTTTCAAGGCGGAGATTTCTCAGACATCTTTGGTGGGGGCAACCCACAAGATATTTTTGCAAACCTTTTTGGTGGCGGTGGACGCCGCGGACCGCGCAAAGGTCAAGATCTACAAACAGAGGCAACCATTACTTTCCGTGAATCAATATTCGGCACTAATTTAGACTTGCGCCTAAGTACTGATCGAGGCGCTGCACAAAACATTACTGCGCGCGTTCCTGCCGGAGTTAACGATGGCGCAAAGATTCGTGTTAAAGGCAAAGGCGCAGCAGGAGAAGCTGGCCCAGGTGACTTATTCATCCTTTTACACGTTAAACCACACCCAATCTTTTCTCGCAAAGCTGAGAACTTACTTGTCACTTTGCCGATCACATTTACCGAAGCAGCGCTAGGTGCTGATGTGAAAGTGCCCGTAATGAGTGGTGAAGAAGTAACTGTGCGCATTGCACCAGGAACTCCTAACGGTCGTACGCTGCGCGTTAAAGGGCGTGGAATAACTAAAGGCTCACACACCGGAGATCTATTGGTAACTGTTGATGTGCAAGTACCACAGCGCGTTGATGGCAAAGCGCTAGAAGCGTTAAGAACATTTGCCCAAGAAACTGCCGGTGAAGATGTTCGAGCTGAATTAGCTGCAAAGGCAAAACAGTGAGTGATGATTTAAAGAACGACGTTCCAGCAGATGACGCTGCCGTTTATGTCATCTCTGTTGCTGCTGAGATCTCTGGTCTGCACCCACAAACTTTGCGCCAATATGACAAGTTAGGTTTAGTTTCACCTTCTCGCACAGAGGGGCGCAATCGCCGTTATTCATTGCGCGATATCGCACTACTGCGAGCAGTACAAAAACTTGTTGGCGAAGGAATTAACCACGCAGGTATTAAGCGCATTATTGAACTTGAATCAGCTGTGGCAAATATGGCAATTGAAGTCGCACAACTTCGCATTGAAGTAGATGCATTAGTTGAGGCTAATCCACCTAAAGGACTTGCCAGACGCAGTCGCAGCGAAGTGATTGTCTATAAGCAGGAGAAGTAGTTATTTCTTTTTCTTTACCTTTTTCTTAACAGCCTTCTTTTTTACAACCTTCTTCACTACCCGCTTCTTCACGGCCTTTTTGCGGGTTATTGGAACTTCAGCTACCAAATCAAGAGTTTCAACAAAGGCTTCTAGGGCCGCGGCCTCTTTTCGAAGTGAAGCGATTGTCTTGTTTAAGGCCCGCTTGGTTGCAGCGCTCTTTCGGACGGGCTTTTTCTTTACGGTCTTCTTTTTTGCAGCTGCCATAGTGGTCTAAACAATACCTGCGCGGCTGGCAAAGCCCAAGATAGTAGGCTCACCCGTATGAATTCACGCGATGCCCTCAAAGATCAGATTATTAAAAAGGCTGTTGTCCACGGCAAAGTTGTTTTGTCATCAGGCAAAGAAGCTGATTACTACGTAGATCTTCGCCGCGTGACCCTAGATCATGAAGCTGCTCCCCTTGTTGGTGAAGTAATGCTGGAGCTAACTAAAGATTTAGATTATGAAGCTGTTGGCGGCTTAACGTTAGGCGCAGACCCAGTTGCAACTGCCATGATGCATGTGGCGGCAAGTAAAGGTAGAAAGATTGATTCCTTTGTTGTGCGCAAGGCAGAAAAAGCACATGGCCTGCAACGTCGCATCGAAGGTCCAGATGTTAAAGGCAAGCGAGTGTTAGCAGTTGAAGACACATCCACAACTGGTGGCTCAGTTTTAACTGCAGTGGAGGCTTTGGTTGAAGCTGGCGCAATTGTTGTGGGTGTTGCTGTAATTGTTGAGCGCGGAGCTGAACCTAAGATTACGCAAGCTGGGTATGAATACCGCGCCGCTTATCAATTAGCAGATCTTGGTTTATAGGCTTTATTTGTGATGCTTGCGAGTTTGCCACTCGCGAAATAACTCTGCAATAACTGGCAGAAGTGAGATCAAAACAATTAAACCAACAATTGGCAAAATGTAAGCATCAACTGATCCCTCTAGTTTTTCACCCAGAATAAAACCAAGGCCAATAACTAACTGCGTCCAAATAATTGCACCTACAACGTTCCAGAGAAAAAACTTCTTTGCACTCATGCCGATGACGCCACACATTGGATTAAGCAGTGTGCGAATAAAAGGAACAAAGCGGGCCAAAACGATTGCTTTACCTGGGCCGTATTTACGTAACCACTTTTCAGTTGCTGCAACTTTTTGGTGATTAAAGACTCGACCATCGGGGCGATCAAATAGTTTGCGCCCGTATCGATGTCCAAACCAGTGACCTACTTGTGCACCAGTAATTGCAGCAATAGGGGCACCAATAAATAGAGCGGGTGTAGA
Source organism: uncultured Actinomycetes bacterium (assembly GCA_937888825.1). Taxonomy (GTDB): domain Bacteria; phylum Actinomycetota; class Actinomycetes; order Nanopelagicales; family Nanopelagicaceae; genus Planktophila. Next base: position 10,861 of record CALBFE010000101.1, read on the forward strand.
TAAATGCGCATCACCCAAAATCGCTGCCCCTGATCCAGATGCAGCAACGCCAGCAAGAAAAAGAAGTGAGTCGCCGGGAAAGGCTAAACCGACAAGCAAACCAGTTTCGGCAAAGATAATTGCCAAGATCCCTATGAGGCCTAAATCAGAGACGATTGAGTGGGCATCAAAGAGGTTCATGCCAGGCAGGCTACCCCACGTAACCACCCCTCATAAGAGGTTAGTTATCAAATCGTTGTACTTACACGCCTACTTGCATGTGTTTTTCCTTGCCTGGAAGGGGGCTGAGATAAAGAATTGAGCCACCACGGGATGCGGGTTTCACAGTGGGCCCGGACCGTTGACCCCCTAAGGACAAAAATGAAAAGAAAAGGTTTAGTAGCCCTCGTTGGCGCAGCAGCACTTTCTCTCGTAGCGTCATTGGTTACAACAACTTCAGCATCTGCTGCAGTTAACTGTGATCCATATACAGGCTACAAGAAGATGAAGGGCAAGACTGTAACAATCTTTACTTCAATTCTTGAACCAGAGTTAACAACACTTAATACAGCAATGAGCGATTTCAAAGCTTGTACTGGAATTAAGATCAAGATCGAAGGATCAAACCAGTTCGAAGCGTTACTACCTGTTCGTGTTAAGGGTGGAAATGCTCCAGATCTAGCGTGGATCCCACAGCCAGGTCTTCTTGCAAAGCTTGTTGAGACTGGAAAAGTTATTCCAGCTCCAAAGAAAGTAGTTGCAAACGTTGACAAGTACTGGTCAAAGTCATGGAAGGCATACGGAACTGTAAAGGGTAAGTTCTATGCAGCACCATTTGGATCAAACATGAAGTCACTTGTTTGGTACTCACCAAAGCAATTTAAAACAGCTGGTTACGAAGTTCCAACAACATGGAACCAAATGACAGCACTTGCAGACAAGATGGCAGCAGATGGCAAGATAGCATTCTGCGGTGGTCTAGGTTCTGGTGGAGCAACAGGTTGGCCAGCAACTGACTGGGTAGAGCAAATGGTTCTACGCGATCACGGTTCAGCTGTATACAACGGCTGGGTTAACCACACAGTTAAGTTCTCAGATCCACGCATCGTTTCTTCAATGGAAAAGGTTGCAGCTTGGATGCAGAATCCAAAGTGGGTTGGTAACGTTAAGGGAATCGCAACAACCTCATTCCAGGATGCAGGTAAGGGGATTCCTGATGGTAAGTGCATGATGCTTCAGCAAGCATCTTTCTACGGAAATATCATTGCTGAATCAGGCGCAACAATCTCACCAACAGGTGATGCATTTGCGTTCTACCTGCCAGCTACAAATTCAAAGGTAACTGTTCCTGTTGTTGGTGGAGGCGAGTTCACAGCTGCTTTCTCTAAGCGTAAGGAAGTAGCTGCTGTACAGGCATACCTATCATCAGCAACATTTGCTACATCTCGCGTACAGCTAGATAACTGGATCTCTGCTAACAGCGGTGTTCCTCTAGCTGCATACAAGAACCAGGTAGACAAGCTTTCAGCAACATACCTAGCTAATCCAAAGTCAACATTTGGATTCGACGCTTCTGACTTAATGCCAGCAGCTGTCGGTGCAGGATCAGAATGGCGTGAATTCACTGCATGGTTCGGTGAAGGCAAGTCAATCGCTGATGTTGTAAAGGCAATCGACGCTTCTTGGCCAAAGAGCTAATACAGCGTAAAAAGTAGTAAACGAAGGAGGCCACCTTTACGGGTGGCCTCCTTCGCACTTAAAATTCATTTCCCCCAGCTGCAAGAGATGAGGTGAAAAGCTCTATGTCTGATTTTCTTTCCGTCAACATTCCTAAATTCACCTCAGTCTTATCAGCCATCACTTTCTTCTTTATTGTGCTCGCAGTTTTATTCGCAATTGCCGGCCGTGCTAACGGCAAGAAAGCCCGCCCGATTGCAATCTTTATCTTTTTAGGACCCGCGATTGTTTTACTTCTTGCAGGCTTGATTATCCCTGCAATTCGCACGCTCCTCTTTAGCTTCATGAACCCAGATTCAAATGGATGGGTAGGCTTTGAAAATTACTATTGGATGACACAGGATCCAAACATTAAGACAATTATGGTTAACACCATTTTATGGATCATGGTGGTTCCAATTTTCACAGCGGCCCTTGGTTTATTGCTAGCAATCATGTTGGATCGCATTAAGCATGAATCAATCCCAAAATCGCTGTTATTTATGCCAATGGCAATCTCATTTGTTGGTGCCTCAATTATCTTTAAATTTGTTTATGAATACCGCGAACCAGATGAAGTTCAGATTGGTTTGCTCAGCACGATCGTGAAATTCCTTGGCGCAACACCAAGTGACTGGATGCTCTCTAAGCCGCTCAATACCTTCCTATTAATGATTATTTATGTGTGGACCCAAATGGGATTTGGCATGGTTATTTTATCTGCAGCAATTAAGGCAGTGCCGGCAGATATTGTTGAGGCATCAGCCCTTGATGGCGCAGCTGGATGGCGCCTATTTAGAAACATCACTTTCCCCATGATTAAGGGAACATTCATCGTTGTTCTTGCCACAGGTGTTGTTGGCGCCCTTAAGGTCTTTGACATTGTGCGCACAATGACTGGCGGTAACTTTGGCACAAACGTTCTAGCCAATGAGATGTATTCACAGGTTTTCGTTCAATTTGATCAAGGAAAGGGCTCAGCCCTAGCTATTGTTTTGTTCTTACTTGTGACACCAATTTTGGTTTACAACATCCGATCACTACGGATGGAGCGAACTCACTCATGAGTAACCTAAAAATTGCTAGCCATAACTCTGGCCGGAAGCTTTTTTCAAGTAAAATCGCAACATTGGTGGTCTGGTTTGTTACAGTAATTTGGACAATTCCCACTCTTGGTTTGCTCGTAACCTCATTTAAGGCTGATAAAGATATTTTAAATGAGCCATGGTGGGTCTCCCTGTTCAATCCCAACTTCACTTTAAGTAGTTATAAAGGCGTTCTCTTTGGAGGCGACTCTGAGTCACTGAGCAATGGCGTACTTCCATACTTCATTAACTCAATCGTGATTACTTTGCCAGCAACGATTTTCCCAATAGTTATTGCAACTATGGCTGCTTATGCCTTGGCCTGGATTCGCTTTAGAGGCAGTGACTTCATCTTCTTCTTTATCTTCGCTCTACAAATCGTCCCCCTTCAGATGTCTTTAATCCCGCTACTTTTGCTCTTCACAGGCGGTGCACACATTGGTTCAGTCACTGTGTTTCCAGCCTTAGGTATTGCCGGTGATTTTGCGGGTATTTGGTTGCCTCACACAATGTTTGCGCTGCCACTTGCGGTCTACTTACTTCACAACTTCATTGCATCCCTTCCTCGCGATCTGATGGAAGCTGCCCACGTTGATGGAGCAAACCACTTCAAGGTCTTTCGCATGATTGTTTTGCCACTATCAATTCCAGGTATTGCAGCAATCGCAATCTTTCAATTCTTATGGGTGTGGAATGACTTACTCGTTGCACTCACATTTGCATCTGGCACAGAGGAAGTAGCACCAATTAACAGCAAGCTGGCTTCCCTTGTTGGTCAGTATGGCTCTGGATACACACAGCTATCTGCTGGTGCCTTTATTACTATCGCCGTTCCACTCATCGTCTTCTTCTCACTACAGCGCTACTTCGTGCGCGGGTTACTTGCTGGTTCAGTTAAATAGTTGAACCGTTGTTTTTAATCTGATCTCTATACCAAAACCCTGAATCTTTAATAGTTCGCTTTTGTGTTTGAAAATCCACGTGCACAATGCCAAAGCGCTTCTCATACCCCAGCGCCCATTCAAAGTTATCCATTAATGACCATTGGTAATAGCCCTTCACAGGTGAGCCTTGGGCAATGGCGTTAGAGATTGCCTTTAAATGAGTTTGTAGGTAATCAATACGCTTGGGGTCATGGACTGCGCCATCAGATCCTGGACCATCACCATAAGCGCAACCGTTTTCAGTGATGTAGAGGTCGGGCAACTTATCTCCATGCTCTTTATGCCAGCGCACAAGTAAATTCTCTAGACCTTCTGGTGTGAGCGGCCAACCCATATCAGTCAGCGGCCCACGTGGAGTTTCATCACTTGCCACACCAAATAAAGAAGAAATGGAGTGCCATTGATCTAGGCCTTCAACAGCTGGGCCCACGCGATTATCAAAGTAGTAGTTAATGCCGATGAAATCATTTTTAACTGTTGCTGCTTCGAGGTCGCCATCTCTAATCACAGCGCTCAATTCATCTCCAAAGTTATCCATCAAAATCTGTGGATACTTTCCATACATAAAGGCATCCATCCAGAAACGGTTTTGCACCGCATCCAACATATCAACGGCATATGCCTGCTTTGGATCATTTAAATCATCAGCAACATTTACAGCTTGGTTTAAAACTGGTCCAGTTAAAATATCACTTCGCACCGAGCGCATTGCCATCGTTGATGCAGCGTGGGCAACAACGGTGTGGTGGGCAACTGCCCAAGCAGCTTTTCGATCTTTTACACCTGGTGCATGAATTCCAATTCCATGACCTAACCAAGCAACTACCCACGGCTCATTGATAGGTGAGAACTTCTTAACGCGATCACCAAAGCGCTCAACAACTGCTGCAGAGTAATCTGCAAAGTGTTTAATGGTGTCGCGATTTTCCCAGCCACCTTTTTCTTGCAGAGCTTGTGGTAGATCCCAGTGATAAAGGGTTGCGAGTGGTTCTATCTTTGCCTCTAATAGTGAATCAATTAAGCGATCATAGAAAGCAAAGCCGCGCTCTTCGCGAGCGCCATCACCTTGGGCAAACATACGGGGCCAGGCAAATGAGAAACGGTAGGCCTGTAGTCCTAGCTCTTTCATGATTGCTACATCTTCTGGATATCGGTTGTAGTGATCATTGGCCACATCACCGTTATCCCCATTTGCTACTTTGCCTTCGATTTTACAAAAGACATCCCAGATTGATGGACCACGCCCATCGGTATGGGCAGCGCCCTCAATCTGGTAGCTAGAGGTCGCAGCCCCCCAGAGGAAGCCGTTCGGAAAAGTAGTCATGGCGCCAACCCTATAGGCCTGAGATGGTGCAATAGATATGTATGGATTTGCCTCACATGGGGTCTTCTGACCTACACTTCCGTAGTCTCGCGCCTGACCTTCGTTATAGGGCGCCTGTAACTCCAATGGAGGAGAACTTATGAGTGCTTCAGGCACCGTATCACTTGTGCAAGTAACCGGATCAAATCTGACATATGTCTACATCATCCTAGGTATCTCACTTGGCGCCCTCGCAGTTGCCTATGCACTACGTGCACAGGTTTTGGCAGCCAGCGATGGCACACCCAAGATGCGCGAAATCGCGGAAGCGGTTCAAGAAGGCGCAGCGGCATTTCTTTCTCGTCAGTTCCGCACCCTTTCCTACTTTGTAGGAATCGTCTTTGTTCTTCTCTTCGCACTTCCTGGTGCAACTGAGATCCGTGTTGGACGTTCAATCTTCTTCCTATTAGGCGCAGTCTTTTCTGCTCTCGTTGGTTACAACGGTATGTGGCTAGCAGTTCGCGCAAATGTGCGCGTGGCAGATGCTGCCCGTAACAAGGATGGCGAAAAGGCTGTTCAAATTGCTTTCCGCACAGGCGGAGTAGTTGGTATGACAACTGTGGGTCTTGGACTCATCGGTGCATCACTTGTAGTAATTATCTACCGCCAAGATGCACCAGCAGTACTTGAAGGCTTTGGTTTTGGCGCAGCGATGGTTGCGATGTTTATGCGCGTCGGCGGCGGAATCTTTACAAAGGCAGCAGATGTTGGTGCTGACCTAGTTGGTAAAGTTGAAAAGAATATTCCAGAAGATGACCCACGAAATGCCGCAACTATTGCTGACAACGTGGGCGATAACGTAGGAGATTGCGCAGGCATGGCTGCAGACCTATTCGAGTCATATGCCGTAACACTTGTTGCTGCGCTCATCCTTGGTAAGGCTGCTTTTGGTGACGCGGGCCTTATCTATCCATTGATCGTTCCTGCAATCGGAACAGTCACAGCAGTTATTGGTATTTTCTTAACGAAATTGCGCAGCACAGATAAGTCAGCGATGACGGCTATTAACCGCTCATTCTTCTTATCAGCGTTGATTTCTGCAGGCTTAACTGCGCTCGCAACATTTACTTACCTACCATCTGATTTCAAACTGATGACTGGTCTATCACCTGAGGCAGTAGCAGAGGCTGGAAATACAAACCCACGCGTTCTTGCAATTGGCGCAGTATTAATCGGTATCTCACTAGCTGCAGCTATTCAGGTATTAACTGGCTACTTCACAGAAACTGGCAAGCGTCCGGTTAATGATGTTGCAGCTTCATCTGAAACAGGCGCGGCAACTGTGCTTTTGGCCGGTATTTCAGTTGGTTTTGAATCAGCTGTGTACTCAGCAATGCTTATCGCAGCTGCAGTATTTGGTGCCTTCTTGCTCGGTGGTGGAAGCGTTGTTCTCTCACTGCTTGCTATCGCACTTGCTGGCACAGGACTTCTCACAACTGTGGGAGTAATCGTTGCGATGGACACATTTGGTCCAATCTCAGATAACGCTCAAGGCATTGCAGAAATGTCAGGAGATGTTGAAGGAGAAGGCGCAAAAATCCTTACTTCACTTGATGCTGTTGGTAACACAACAAAGGCGATCACTAAGGGAATTGCAATTGCAACTGCAGTACTTGCTGCAACCGCTCTCTTTGGAGCTTTCACTGATGCAATCAAGAATGCAGTTATTGATGCTGGTAAGAACGCAGCAGAGCTTGCAACTCAGTACCAAGGCATCCTCGATGTTGCTAATCCACGTAACCTGGTTGGTCTAATCATCGGCGCAGCCGTTGTGTTCTTATTCTCTGGTCTTGCAATCAATGCAGTATCACGTGCAGCCGGCGCAGTTGTAGTTGAAGTGCGCAAGCAGTTCATCGAGCACCCAGGAATCATGAAGGGCACAGAAAAGCCTGACTATGGTCGGGTCGTTGATATCTGTACTCGCGATTCACTACGTGAACTTGTAACACCAGGATTACTGGCAGTAATGGCACCAATCGCAGTTGGTTTTGGTTTAGGTGTTGGACCACTGGGTGCATACCTAGCTGGTGCTATTGGCACAGGAACTCTTATGGCTGTATTTCTTTCTAACTCAGGCGGTGCTTGGGATAATGCAAAGAAGATGGTTGAAGATGGACATCACGGTGGAAAGAACTCTGATGCACACGCTGCAACAATCGTTGGTGACACTGTGGGAGATCCATTTAAGGACACAGCAGGTCCAGCGATTAACCCATTGATTAAGGTAATGAACCTGGTTGCACTCCTTATTACTCCAGCAATCGTTTCATTAGCACTTGGCGGAAGCACAACGATTTCAACGGCAATTGGCATCGGTGCAACCCTTGTCATCATTGCTTCACTGATTCGTAACCGTCGTCAAGCAACAGCGATCCTTAACTAACTAGTTGCTACTTCCCCGACTACATGGCTAAAGAAAAGGGCCCGCTTATCAAGCTTGTGATTGTTGAATCACCAGCTAAAGCGCGCAAAATTGGCGGATACCTCGGCGATGGATACATCGTCGAGGCCTCCGTCGGCCATATCCGCGACCTTCCCCAGCGCGCAGCTGATATCCCTAAGGAATATAAGAAGATCGCTTGGGCTAAAGAGGGCGTTGATATTGAAAACGACTTTGCACCGCTCTATGTCATTAACCCAGATAAAAAAGCAAAAGTAGCTGAGCTCAAAGAGTTAATGAAGCAGGCTGAAGAGTTAATCCTTGCAACGGATGAAGACAGAGAAGGCGAAGCTATCGCCTGGCACTTAGTAGAGACTTTGCAACCAAAGATTCCTATTAAGCGCATGGTCTTTAATGAAATTACAAAAGAGGCGATCCAAGCAGCAGTAGAGAACACTAGAGATCTTGATTATCACCTCATCGATGCCCAAGAAACACGGCGAGTATTAGACAGACTCTTTGGTTACAGACTCTCCCCTGTTTTGTGGAAAAAAGTTATGCCACGTATTTCAGCTGGGCGCGTGCAATCAGTGGCAACAAGGTTGATTGTTGAAAAAGAGCGCGAGCGTATGGCTTTCATTTCTAGTGCCTGGTGGGACTTAGCTGCAGTAACTGCGCTGGGTTTTAACGCCCGCCTATTAGAAGTAGATGGCAAGAAGGTGGCAGCAACTTCTGACTTTGGCGCAGATGGGGCAGTAAAAGAAAAATCACTAGCAAATATCTTGTTATTAGATGAAGCAGGGGCGCGGGGCTTAGTTGAATCATTGAGCTCTTCTTCCTTAACCGTTAAATCAATGGAGGAAAGCCCACGTACTGAGCGTCCTAAGCCTCCTTTTACGACCTCAACAATGCAGCAAGATGCGGGTAGTCGTTTGGGGTGGGGCGCACAGATCACTATGCGTATTGCACAGCGCCTGTATGAAAACGGTTACATCACTTACATGCGCACCGACAGCGTGAATCTTTCACAACAAGCAATTGATGCTGCGCGCAAAGCAGCTAAAGCTCTATACGGGGCAGACCATGTTGCAGATTCACCACGTGCATACACAGGCAAAACAAAGAATGCCCAAGAAGCACATGAGGCAATCCGCCCAGCAGGTGAAACATTTAAGACTCCAGGTGAGTTAGCACCAGAGCTATCAAGAGATGAATTTGCTCTCTATGACCTGATCTGGAAGCGCACAGTTGCATCCCAAATGGCAGATGCTAAAAAGATGCAGATGCGTGTTGATTTTGATGCAACGACAAATGATCACAAAGCCACAATCTTTCGCGCCAACGGATCTGTTATTACTTTCCCGGGCTTCTTAGCTGCATACGATGACATTGTTAGTGATGAGAACAAAGATGAAGAGAGCGCTGATAAGCGCTTGCCTGCAATGGTTCTTGGTCAATCAGTAAAAGTTGATGAATACACCTGTGAGGGGCATGAAACTAAGCCACCAGCCCGATACACCGAACCAACTCTTGTTAAAAAGCTAGAAGAGCTAGGAATTGGTCGTCCTTCAACTTTTGCTTCCATCATTCAAACAATCCAAGATCGGGGTTATGTCTATAAGCGCGGACGTGCTTTAGTTCCAACGTTTTTGGCCTTTTCTGTCACAGGACTTCTTGAAACACACTTCACCAAGTTAGTTGATTATGAGTTCACTGCAAGCATGGAAGAAGACCTAGACAAGATTGCAGGAGGCGAAGCTAGCCGCAGTGATTGGCTAAGAGATTTCTTCTATGGCGTTGATGGCCAGCCAGGACTCAATGAATTATCAGCTGATTTAGGCGTTATTGATGCCCGTGCGACTAACACCATGAACTTGTCTCCTGAGATTGAAATCCGTGTTGGTCGATATGGGGCATACCTGCAACAGAATCTGCCAGGAGAAGAGCGCAAGCTAGCCAACATCCCAGAATCACTTGCTCCTGATGAGTTAACCCTTGCCAAGGCAATTGAACTACTTGAGGCACCATCAGGAGAGCGGGAACTAGGAATTGATCCTGCTACAAACCTTCCCATCATCGCTAAGAGTGGTCGCT
>CALBFE010000102.1 GCA_937888825.1 uncultured Actinomycetes bacterium
CAATGACTGGGCACTCACCTGATGCAACAGTTGCAGCTATCCGTGAACAAGTAGGCAAAGGCATTACTGCCATGCTGCCTACGGCGGACGCGGCCATTGTCTCTGCCGAACTTGCTGCGCGCTTTGGTTTACCTCTCTGGCAGTTCACCGTCTCAGCAACGGATGCTAACCGTCACGTGATTCGCTATAGCCGCATGATTACGCAGCGCTCAAAGATTGTTGTTATTGATCGTTGTTATCACGGCTCAGTTGATGAAACCTTTGCAACGCTAGATTCTCTGGGCAACACAGTTGCCCGAGAAGGAAACATTGGGGCACCTGTTGCACTGGATCAAACAACACGGGTTGTGGAGTTCAATGACATTGCAGGGATGGAAAAAGCTTTAGCTCACGGCGATGTTGCAGCTATCTTGATGGAGCCTGCAATGACTAATGTGGGAATTGTTTTGCCACAAGCAGGTTATTTAGAGGCTGTGCAAGAGCTAGCTAAGAAATACGGCACCATCTTGATTATTGATGAGACGCATACTATTTCTGTGGGCCCTGGTGGAATGAGCGCAGAGAGAGGGCTAAAGCCAGATTTTTTAACTATTGGTAAAGCAATTGCAGGTGGCATACCAACTGGAACATTTGGAATGACTCAAAAGATTGCTGATGATATTAAGGCCATGGTGGAGCTAGAGATTATTGATACTGGTGGCATTGGTGGCACGTTGGCCGGTAATGCACTCTCCCTTGCATCTATGCGAGCCACTTTAAGTGAAGTTTTAACACAAAAGAACTTTGATCACATGATCCAACTTGGCACACGCTGGTCTGATGGTGTGGACGCTGCGATAAAAGAGTTTGATTTGCCATGGACCTGTAATCGCTTAGGAGCACGTGGTGAATACATGTTTGGCAAGAGTGCTCCTGTTACTGGGGCTGATGCTAATAACGCAGGTGATTTTGAACTAGAGCAATACATTCACTTGCGCATGCTCAACGATGGCTTTTTGATTACGCCTTTTCATAACATGGCGCTGATGTGTCCAGACACCAGTGAGGCTGATGTGGATGCCCATACGCATGCCTTTAGGGCTATGTGCCAAGAACTCGTTCAATAACCTATTGACGGATTAAATACAGGCGGAGCAGACTTGCTTCATGAAGCGCTACTTAGCTCTTATTGCAGCCTTTGCCCTGTCCTTAGGCGTATTAGTTTCTCCAGCAACTGCTCAGATAAGCGGTGGAACTTGGACTCTTACAACTGAGAGCGTGAATCTCAATCTCAAAGGCGTTAGCCCTTATGTTGAGAAAACAAGTTCAGGTCTAGATCGATTGTGGTTTGCATCCCCTGATGCACTTCCAGATCCCATCATGGTCGTTGATTGCACTGAAGCAGGTACCTGCACCCGCCAAACACTTTCTTCACGTTTTGGCTCTGATGCAACAGTTGTGGTTCTTAAAGATGGAACACGCAAAGTGTTTTTCGTTGAAATGGGTCCTAGTGGGAAAAAAATTGTGTTTGCAACCATCACAGGTAGCTCATTAGCTCATGGAACAACATCTGAGTTAAACGTTGCTGGATCAAGTGTTTCTCAAAATGAGATGGCTTGGGGAGTTCCAGATGCTGTGCTGCTTCCAGATGGACGCGTGCGGGTCTATTGGGTGCTTTCAGATAAAGCAAGCGGTAAGCCAGGCTTACCTGAAACTATTGTGAGTGCAACATCAACTGACACAACTGCTAGCGCTTTTGTGCGTGATGCAGGAGTTCGATTAACAGGCGGTTATGTTGATACAGATATCTTGCGAGCAGTTGATGGTGACTGGGTGATGATGACATCTACTGGACCAGGTGCTGGAACACAGTATTTGTATATGGCCACATCAAAAGATGGATTAACGTGGGATGTCCATCCCACTCCTATTTCAGGTAGCAGTGAATCAGCACTTGATCCAACTGGTTATGAGACAGGCACAAATACCTGGCGTATTTACTATGTTTCTTCTGAACCAGGCATGATTGTTAATCGCAATTACATTCTCAAGCGCGCGGTGCTCACATGGAAAGAAGCTGTTGCAACACCAACTCCAACTCCAACACCGACCCCAACAGTGAGTGCAACACCAACTCCAACACCGACAGTCACAGAAACACCTTCACCAACACCTGTGCCTGTCGTTGCTAAACCAACAACTGCCGCCAAGAAAACGACAATTACCTGCGTTAAAGGAAAGAAAAAAAAGAAAGTCACAGGTGTTAAGCCCAAGTGCCCAGCTGGCTATAAAAAGAAGGCTTAAGTAATTAGAGCCTTGCTGATAACCTGCTCCGCATGACATACGACGTTGCCAAGATCCGCTCCCACTTTCCTTCACTTAATACTGGCCTTGCCTACTTTGATGGCCCTGGAGGATCTCAAGTTCCGTTAGTAGTTGGAGCAGCAATTGCTCACGCGATTACTAAGCCAATCTCTAATAGAAACACCAATACCGAGAGTGAGAAGAACGCTGAAGAGTATGTGGTGGGCTTTAGGCAAGCTGTTGGTGACTTAATCGATGTTGATCCACGTGGTGTTGTCTATGGACGCTCATGGACACAACTTACATACGACTTCTCTCGCACCCTGGCTAAGAACTGGGGACCAGGAGATGAAGTAGTTGTCTCACGATTGGATCATGATTCAAATGTTCGTCCTTGGATTCAAGCAGCAGAGGCTGTTGGGGCAACGGTGCGCTGGGCAGAGATTGATACCAAGACAACAGAGATTAGCGTGGCGGCCGTTGAAGCGGTTTTATCTCCTAAGACAAAACTGGTTGCAATAACAGGTGCTGGTAACACCATTGGTACTAGACCAGATCTAAAAGCAATTGGCGCTGCCGTGCACAAGGTGGGTGCGCTGTTTTTCGTTGATGGCGTGCACTTAACACCACACGCAGCAATTAGCGTTAAAGATATAGGTGCTGATTTCTTTGGTTTCTCTTTCTATAAGTTAATGGGACCACACTGTGCGGCCCTGGCAGCCTCACCAGCACTTCTTGAGAGCTTATCTAATGACAAGTTATTACCCGCTACTAGCGTTGTCCCAGAGCGCTTTGAATTCGGCACATTGCCATACGAACTCATGGCTGGATGTATTGCAGCAGTCGATTTCATTTCAGAGATGGCACCAGGTAATGGTGTTACACGACGTGAAAAGATTGTTAACTCAATGAACGCGCTAGAAAAGTATGAAGATGAACTACTGGAGTATTTAGAGAGCTCTGTTGCTGCGCTACCCGGAGTAACCTTGTATGGTCATGCTAAGCACCGCACACCAACAATCTATTTCTCTTTCGCAGGCCATAACAGCGTTGATATCTATAAAGCTATGGCGCTAAAGAGTGTGACACTTCCTGCCTCTAACTTCTATGCCCTAGAAGTCTCCCGCGCACTTGGTTTAGGCGATGCTGGCGCACTGCGCGCAGGTCTAGCGCCATATTCCACTCGCGATGATGTTGATCGCCTCATTGCAGGCTTAAAAGAGCTCACTGCATAGTCTTTTTCACAAACAACCCACAAGGTAGCCAGAGCTTTGCCACAGAGTTGTGCTCTATTTTTTACCTATCCGCAAACGGTTGTGGAAGAGATGAGAAATTTCATGATCATGTTTAAGCGCACTATTGCAGTAGCAACTACTGCAGGGCTCTTTGCACTTGCGGGTATCTCGGGCGCACAAGCTGCTGAATCAACTACACCAGTAGTTAAGAAAGTGGCGTTAACACCAGAACAAAAGGCAGCGCATGAGGCAGCAAAGGCAGTATTTAAATCTGCACGAGCTGATCGTAAAGCAGCACACAAAGCAGCAAAGCCGGCTATTGAATCCGCAAGAGCTACTTTTAAAGCTGCGCGTGATGCGGCAACAACACCGGAGGCAAAGAAAGCTGCACATGATGCTTTCAAAGCAGCCGTTGCAACTGCAAAGGCTGGTATGCCAGCTAAGCCAGTAAAACCTGTTCGTCCTTAAAAGAGTTGAGAAAGTAAAAAGGAGCCAGTTCCCCTGGCTCCTTTTTTCTTGTTCATAAAAAGAAGAAGGCCCAAGCGATATAGCTTTCGCTAGGGATCTCTCTTGGGCTTTGAATAAAGAGTACAGCTATTAACTGAGAAATACAACTGTGGAGAACTTTTACTTTTGTCACACCGGTTTGCGACTCTGCACCATGAGCGAAAAAATCTTCAATTCAACTGTTATTGCACAATTAACATATTCATATTATTTAATCGGTAGGCTCGAAATATACTTTCGTACTCAGATTCCTTTTACACTCAGTAGTTATTCAGTTCAAAAAGGTTACTTTAAGTGGCACGAAACCCTTCTACTCAATACTTATGGAGAACTCACTCTTGAAAAGGCCCGTAGAAATGTCAATGGACTACTGCGTAACGAGTTGGAGGTCGCCAACTACCTTCCCTTTGGTTTTTGGAGGTATTTACTCAGTAATAGGCAATATGGAGGCCTATGGTTGCCACAGCTCTATACGCTCTTTCCAAATCTAGAAAATCCTAAATCCCTTTCCTCTTTTAAAAGAGTAAATAAGCACTTAGATAGTGCGCTCAGACTTAGAAACAATGTTGCACATTACAATCTAAAATCTTTGGATACCGCAGAATTTTCTCAAGAACGAGTTCAATGGATACTAGAAATGACAGGAACGCAGTACTTGGCTCGCCCTAGTTAAACCCTAACGACTGATAGAGCTTTAAAGCTTTTTCATTATCAGCATCCACATACAACATCGCATGCTTTAAACCCTTAGTAACAAAGTAGTTAATGGCCTCAACAGAGAGTGCTCGTGCAATGCCGCGGCCATGGTGTTCTGGGTCAGTTCCAACAACATAGAGCTCACCGACTGGATCTTGATTCACTAGATCTTGGTGAATCTTGGTCCAGACAAAGCCTTCTATTACTCCTTTTTCTGTTGCCAGAAAGAAACCTTGTGGATCAAACCAGGCCTCTGCCATGCGGTTTTCTAGATCTGCCATTGCCCAATTACCTTGATCAGCGTGATCAATAAAGATTTTATTGTTTAAATCTAGCCAGGCTTGTTTATGGATTGAGACATCAAAAGTTTCGATGGTGTAGTCATGAGTTGCTTGAGGAAGTGAATCGCTGGTGAGATTGCGATGGAGTTTTAGAATATGACGCATAGTTTATGCATCGACAGTGAAGCGATATCCCACATTTCTAACAGTTCCGATTATCGCTTCAAACTCAGGACCTAGCTTTGAGCGAAGGCGCCTGATGTGAACATCAACGGTGCGAGTACCACCGAAGTAGTCATAGCCCCAGATCTCTTGCAAGAGCTGAGCACGAGTAAAGACTCGGCCTGGGTGCTGAGCTAAGTATTTAAGTAGTTCAAACTCTTTAAAAGTTAAATCTAGAACTTCACCCTTGAGGCGGGCGGTGTATGTGGATTCATCGATAGAAACATCACCACTGCGAATTTCACCGCTGTGTGGATCGTTCTCTAGGGCTGCAGCTGCCTGCTTACCCAAAACAATTCGAATACGTGCATCTACTTCAGCAGGACCTGCTGTATCAAGGATGACATCGTTAATTCCCCAGTCAGCGTTAAATGCTGACAACCCACCCTCAGTAGTAATTGCAATGATGGGGCAACCGATACCTGTTGTTGTGATGAGCTTTGTTAAAGATTTTGCGGCCGGTAGTTCACGGCGAGCATCGATGAGCAGAACATCTACTTCTGGTGCATCTACTAGAACTGATGCTTCTGCGGGCAAGATGCGAACGTTGTGCTGGAGCAAACCAAGTGCCGGTAAAACTTCAGCACTAGCACCATGTGTGTTCGTAAGTAGCAGAACCTTGGCCATTGGCAGAGAATACCTCTCATAATCGGAGGTATCCAATTGAGTTGCGCAAGGTAGGCTTGGCACATGGCTGATAAGCACGAACTGCGCGATAAGGGATTACGTTTAACACCACAACGTGAACTAGTCCTTGCCGCTGTGCGCGCACTTGGGCATTCAACCCCTGAAGAAGTGGCAGAGAAGGTACGTCTGACACATCCAGGAATTAATCTTTCAACTGTCTATCGCAACCTAGAAACTCTAGAAAATGTTGGTTTAGTTCAACACACTCACTTAGGCCATGGTGGTGCTACTTATCACGCAGCAGAAGAGCTAACCCATCTGCACTTAGTCTGTGGAAAGTGTGAAGCGGTCGGAGATGCACCTTTAGATGTTGCCTCTACTTTTGTTAACGCCCTTTCAGATGAATATGGTTTCAAGACAGATGTTTCACACTTTGCAATCTATGGAACCTGCTCTAACTGTCAATGAGTGCGGTATTAGTTGAAGATGGTCCTGATAAAGGCGCAATTTGGCATTTTGGTGAACCAGTAAAAGAACAAAGAGCTATTGAGGCAGGCACAGCCTGGGCGGATCTTTCTCATCTTTCAGTTATTGCAGTTGATGGCGAGGATCGCCTGAAGTGGTTGCATGATTTAACAACACAGTTTTTAACAGATCTTGAGGCCGGTATCTGGAAGCCTGCAATGATTTTGGATCCACAAGGTCACGTTGAGTATCAATTCAATCTTGTAGATGATGGAACAACTACTTTTCTTGTTCTAGATCAAAGCTATGCCGATACTTTGGTTGCATACCTAAACAAGATGAGATTTATGCTCAAGGTTGATGTGCGGGATGCTACGAGTGAGTTTGCGGTGCTTAGAGCGCCAGGTGCCACCACAGACATCGGTGGACCTTTTGCATTAGTGCCACGAGGTGAAGTTGCGCAGATGGCGCAAGCCTTTAACGCTGTGGCAACTCAAGTTGGCACATGGGCACTTGATGCAGAGCGCGTTGCTGCAGGGCGTCCACGTATTGGTTTTGAAACAGATCACAAAACAATTCCTAATGAGATCGGTGTCTTAAATGGCGCTGTGCACATGAATAAGGGTTGTTATAGAGGGCAAGAAACAGTTGCCAAGATATTTA
>CALBFE010000103.1 GCA_937888825.1 uncultured Actinomycetes bacterium
GGAATCTTGTCGATTCACCCAAGCCAACGAGCCGCAGCGAGATCTCTGGGATTAACCTCGGGCCAAACTATGCGCTTTGTTGTTCTGCCTCAGGCGATCAGACGAGTTGTTCCACCCTTGCTCAATGACTTTGTCTCCTTACTGAAGGACACAGGCTTGGTATCAATCTTGGGTGTTACAGATGCGGTACGTGCCGCGCAGATCAACGCCAGCCGTACCTTTAATTACACACCTTATGTTGTAGCAGCGATTTTGTTCCTGCTCATTACTATTCCAATGACACGTTACACAGATCGTGCAATCAGGCAACGCACCAACGCACAAAACTCTGAAGGTGCAATTTGATGAGAAATGTTTTAGAACTGGTAAATATTCGCAAATCTTTTGGAGCAGAGCTTGTTCTAAATGATCTATCTCTGACAGTGCCTGAGCACACCGCAACGGTTCTCATCGGTGCATCAGGTTCAGGAAAATCCACCTTGCTGCGCTGTATCAACTTGCTGGAATCCATTGATGATGGACAGATTTTTCTAGATGGCCAGGAAATCTCAGATCCGCACATTAATGTCGATGATGTACGTCGACGATTAGGAATGGTTTTTCAATCATTTAACCTGTTTCCCCATAAAACAGTTTTAGAGAACATCACCCTGTCGCCCATCAAGGTCCATGGCAAGAGCAAAGATGAAGCCAACGCACATGCGATGCACCTGTTGAAGCGTTTCGATTTAGCTGACAAGGCAGATCAGTACCCAGATCGACTCAGTGGCGGTCAGCAACAACGTGTAGCAATCATTAGATCGTTGGCAGTAAGTCCACGACTGTTGTTACTGGATGAGGTGACATCGGCGCTTGATCCAGTTTTGGTTAACGAAGTACTTACCGCTGTTCGTGATTTGAAGAGCGATGGAATGACGATGGTTCTTGCAACCCACGAGATGGGTTTTGCCACGCAGGTTGCAGATGAGGTTTGTTTCCTTGAATCAGGAAGTATTGTTGAGCGCGGAAGTGCGGAGCAGGTATTACATAATCCGCAGAATCCAAAGACTCAAGAGTTCCTAAAGCGTGTTCACCAAGCTGGTCGGCTTTAAAGCAATACTGGTAAAGACTCTAAGCCCCTGAGAGCAACATCTTTACGCCAGACAAGCTCGCTTTCCTTTGCATTCAAAGAGATGTTTGGAAATTTGGTGAGTAGCTGCTTTATGATTTCTTGACCCTCAATTCGTGCAAGTGGTGCGCCCAAGCAAACGTGGACACCTCTTCCAAATGCTAAATGTTTTCTAGTGTCACGTGAGATGTTGAAAACGTCAGGATCTTCAAACACACTTTCATCACGATTAGCAGCAGACAAGATCGGCAGCACAAGCTCTCCTTGATGAATTTGCACACCTGAAATCTCCATCTGCCTCTTTGTTATTCTCCACGAGCGTGGTACTGATCCATCAAATCGGGCCATTTCATCAATAGCTTTTGGAATCAATTCAAAATTACCTTGAATCCTTTTTAGTTCTGAGTCTGATCTTAAAAGCGCCAACATGCCATTTCCTAGTAAATGTGTTGTCGTCTCGTGTCCAGCAACAAAAAGAGTTACAACAGTTGAAAGTAGTTCTGAATCAGAAAGGGAATCACCATCGGTTTCTACGCTAACCAAGCCAGCGAGCACATCTTGAGTGGGGTCTAACTTCCCTTTAATTCTTAGCTCTCTTCGATGACCAGCCAATCTTGTGACAAACTGGCGAATCTCTTCCAACATTTTCTCCGCATAGATCGCCTTGTTTGGATCTATTAACCCACCTTTTTCATACAATCCATTAATTGCCCCTGCCCATCGAATTAAATCCGGGATGTCATCTTCACTCGAACCTAAGAGTCGACCAACCACTAATGCAGGGACTGGGATGAAAACATCCCTAATCAGGTCTGATGAAGTCGAGAGATTAGATATTTGTCGTGTCACTACTTCATGGGCGATAGGTCTCATCGCCTCAGAGACCTTAGGAGTGAAGGCCTGAGCTAGTAAATTTCTTAATCTCTTGTGTTCTGGTGCATCAGAATGAGCCAATCCCGTAGCAAAATGCATTTGAAGTAATGGTAGATGTTTCTGTACCGCAGGATCTAATTTGTTAATTAAGTGCAGGACTCGTCCCTTTGACGAATAATCCTCATGGTTGTGCAAGATTTCGGAGACATCTTGGAATCGAGTTATTACCCATCCACCAAGGGTCTCACTAAAGAAAACTGGATCATCGCGTCTCAAATCCGTAAATAGTGGAAATGGATTTGAGAAGTACTCTCCACTTTCGAGTGAAAGCTTCAAAAGCTGATTACCTTGCACTTAAAAACCTTACCAAGTATTCAAAATACTGGATAGAGGCACTAGCATTGTGGCAATGTCTAATTCTTTAAAATCTAACTTTCCAAATGAGGCAATACCTCTGCTTGCCTATGCAGCTGGTGATGCATTTGGAGTCTTTTACGAATTCCTGGAGGTTCCAGAAAAGAATGTTCCACAGGAGTTAAAGGGTAAAGATGGCTGGCCATTTGGTGGGGTAAGTGATGACACTTTGCTATCTGTCTTAACCATTAACGCTTTGCGTAAATCTTCACCCGCCGAAGCAGCAGAAGAGTTTTTATCTCAGCTGCATATCGCAGTTCCTCGATTGAGAGGTCTTGGTCCAACTACTCGCACCGCCTTGGGCTTAGAGGTTAAGCCCGATGAGCGTGGAGTAATCGGAGAAACCAATGGCGCAATTATGCGGACAGCATTATGCGGTCTTTACCTTGATGAGAGCCGAGATGAGTGGATCAAAGCATTGGTGGAGGTGACCCATAAATCGCCTAAAGCAATTGAATGTGCACAAATCGCTGCTGGGTTATTTGCAGGTGAAGATCTTCCTGATTACTCAGATTGGTCTCCGCCAGCAACTGGAATTTCACTTGATCCTTTAGAGACCCTTCAAGCCGTTGTTTGGGTAGTGAAAAAAGCTGAAAACTGTGCAGATGCTTTCGCCCTAGCATGCTCATTGGGTGGGGATACAGACACCGTTGCCGCACTATCGGGTGCCCTCTTTGCCACAAGATGGCCAGATCGAGCAGATTTTTACTCAATCCCATGGATTAAGGATGTCGCGTGGGCTGAGGTAGAGGCAGATCTATTGAATTGCGCAGATATGTTGGTAAAACGAAATGGTTAAACGAGTCTGGGTTCAAGGTCCTATAGCTATTGATACCGTTGTTTATCTTGAGAAATTTCCAACACCTGGAACTTTCATGAACTCAACGAAAACGGTAGAAAGAACAGGAGGAACATCTGCCAACGTTGCCTTGGGGCTAAGCACAACAAAAGTTGAAACAAACTTTGTTGGATATCTAGGCAATGATGATAATGGAAAGAAACTTCGTGAAGTCTTAGATAAGAGTCAGATTAAATCCTCAATCATCACAGAAATAGATGGACCTACTTCACACGCTCTTATATTGGTAGATGACAAAGCAGAGCGGACTATCATTTCTATGACGACTCCATATTTACGTGAACTTCGAATGGATAATGTCCCATTTTCAGAACCAGATATTGTGGCATTTATCCTATGGCGTGAAGAATTCATCGGTGATCTACAACGGGCTGAAAAGTCAGGCTGCCTAACGGTAGTCGGGGCGGCAGCTTTAGTTGATGCAAATGTTCTGCATGCAAATTTGGTTCTGGGATCGATCTCCGATATTCCCAGCGGAATCAATCCTGAGGATCACCTAGATAGGTTTGATGAGATCGTATTAACTGATGGTCTAAATGGAGCTCACTACTTCTCAAAGCAGAAAAAGCTCCATCAATCTGCATTTAGCGTTCAAGCTGTTGATGTAACAGGGGCTGGTGATGCATTTATCTGTGGGTATTTGACCGGCTTAGCCAACCAGTTAGACCCTGATACTTGCTTATTATTGGCCTCTCAATGGGCAGCATCTTCAGGTCAAGTTAACTCCTCCATTCCACCTGCATTCGAGCTTGTTCGCAAAGAGTGGGGAATAGAATTGCCGTTATGAGCGCATTCAATCAAAGGGTTCAGCCACTTCGCGATCTAATGAAAGCTAAAAGCCTTGATGCTTTTGTATTACGCCGTAACCCAAATTTAGCGTGGGCGATCGCTGGACGCGCACATGTGCCAACAACTATTGATATGGCCTGCTTTGATTTAATCATCACCCAGGATGGCGCAACCGCAATTACTAATGTTGTAGAAGCGCCACGTTTAATTTCAGAAGAACTACCTTCAGAGGTAACAGTAAAAACAATTCAATGGTCTGAAGGGCGTGATCCACTTCTGCCAACCGGCGCAAAGGTCGGCAGTGATCAACCTGGCGGCGATCGAATTGATTTGGGTGTTGATGTCGAAATGATCCGTGCATCATTAATCGAATCTGATCTTTCGCGATTCAAAGAAATCTGTGTTGATGCAGCTGTTGCATTAGGAAATGCGATGAAACAGGTTGAAAGCACAGATCGTGAAATCGATGTTGCAGGTTTAATCACACATTCGCTGTGGCAAGCAGATCTAGAGATCGCATTCTTAGGAGTTGCAGGCCAGGATCGTGTTCACAGATTTAGACATCCTCTGCCAACTGATGCAACGGTCGGCGATCGAGTTTCAGCATCTATTTGTGCCAAACGAAAAGGCCTTATTGCATCGGTGACCAGAATTATTACCTTTGGAACTGTTACTGATCAGATGGTTTCTGATTACACATCGATCTATAAGGTCGAAGCTGCCATGCTGGATGCAACGGTGGTTGGCACAGCATTTTCAGAACCAATCAATTCAGCGATCGCGGCATATCCAGCCAATGGCTTTGATGCCGATGAGTGGACCAAGCACCATCAAGGTGGTCCAACCGGATTTCTGCCTCGGGATTGGCCAGCAAATCAGGCCAGCGCACGCTTGATCGCGCACAACCAGCCGATCGCCTGGAACCCAACGGGCAAGGGGTGGAAGGCTGAGGACACCATCGTTGCAACTGACTCAGGCGTAAAAATCCTCTCCAACGACCCAGATTGGCCTACCTTTGAGGTCAATGGTCGGACCAGAGCATTTCTTCTCAGCAAATAATCACCCATCACAGTCTTATAACAACGCGTAAAAACCCCTAACTAGCATTGACTCACGCCTATTCCAGTGGCAGTCTCTGCCCAGAGGTCTTACCACTGGAGGTTTAATGAGCACCGTTGCTCTTGTCGCGCTAGCACGACCTACCTTTGACCTGACCTGCGCCCAAGCCAACTTTGATTCTGCACGATCTCTGCTGACCGAGCTCGGAGCAACGGTTGTAGGGCCTACCGATTTAGTAATGACCGTTGAAGATGTCGCAGCGGTAACACTTCCTGCAGCAGATCTTCACATTTTATTTATGGCCTCATTTTCAGATGCATCACCAGCGGTTGAACTACTTGGAAAAGTTAAGGGACCGGTACTTGGATGGTCAATGCGCGAACCTGGTGCCGTTGGTGAACGTTTGAAGTTAAATTCAATGTGTGGTGTCAATCTTGCTGCGCATGCATTAATGAATGTTGGTCAATCAATTCGTCACATTCATGGAAACGCTGATGAACCACAAGTTCGTGCGGCGATTAAAGATGCGCTCGCAGGAAAGTTACCTGAACCATCAACCCCAGCAAATATCACTGGCGAACTTGGTTCTGAAGCAGATGCGCAAAGAGCTTTTGATTGGATGAAGGGCAAGAAGATCGGCGCGGTTGGAGATGCTCCAATTGGCTTCACTCCATGTGTCTATGACGCAGATCAGATTCAATCTTTATTTGGTTTAGATATTCGACAGATAACAATTGATGATGTATTTGGAAAAATCTCGGAAGTAAAGGAAGAAGCGCGCGAGTTAGCTTATGCGGGTGCACTTGCCGCGCAGCCATCACTCTCATCAGTCAATGTTGGTGAAGCAAAAAAGGTATACGGAGTTGAAGTCGCTCTTGATGATTGGCGTGAAGATGAGTTACTTGATGCGATTGCGATCCGCTGCTGGCCAGAGTTTCCAACTGAGATGGGGGCCTGTATTTGCTCATCTTTAGGGCGTCTTGCAGATCGTGGAACGGTAACCACCTGCGAACGGGATGTTTTGGGCGCTGTAACGATGATGATGTGCGAGGCGCTGGGTTCTGATGAGAATTACTTAGTTGATATCGTCGATCTGGATGCATCACAAGGTTTAGTGCGTTTGTGGCACTGCGGATCTGCAGCAACAAAGCTTGCAGCCGATCCTAAAAATGCAACCCAATCAATCCACTGCAATCGCAAATTAGGCGTTGCAGGTAACTTTCCGCTCAAGACCGGACCAGTAACACTGTTCCGCATTGATCGGGATGTAGATCCGAGCAATCGCACGGGTTTACGCATGGTTGTGAGCCGAGGGGAATCAATCCCAGCTCCCAATCACTTCCAAGGCAATACAGCAACTGTTATCACTGAACCTGATGCAGCTGCTTTAGTGAATGGAATCGTTACTGGTGGATACCCGCACCACTTGGTCATCTCGTGGATCGATGTGCGACCAGGTATTCGGCAAATGGCAAAAACGTTAGGGATACCCCTCACAGAATGGTAAACAACAACAAAAAACCCTCGAAAGTAAGGATAGAAAAATGAAAACTAAAGGACACAAAGCCTTAGCTTCACTCCGTGCTGGTGTAGTTGCAACAGTTGCTGCGGCACTTGTTATCACTCCACTCGCAGTTGCAAACTCAGCCGAAGTTCCAACTTTCGGTAAGAAGTGCACGACAGAAGGAGTAAGCACAGGTCAGAAAACTAGCTCACTTGTTTGTCGAGAGAATTCAAGTGGAAAACTCAAATGGCAACGCGTTCGTTTAGGTGCTACTTATGCATCACCTGTTGGTCCAATTACACCTCCAAAGGGTTCAATTGAATTCCATCACTGGCGTTCAGAGGACAAGGCTGTTTTTGAGAACATCATCAGCCAGTACGAATCACGCTATCCAGGCACAAAGGTTAGCCAGGTCATCATGGACTCAACTAACTACCAGAACCTTGAGCTTTCAAAGGCACAAGTGAACAAAAAGGCTGCCCTGGTTACTGTTTTCCGCGGCCAACAATTTGCTGATTTCTTGAAGGCAGACATGATGGTTGACCTTTCAAATGAGCGTTTTGTCAAGCAAAACGTTATTCAGTCGGCACTACAGCCAGGTACTGTCAATGGAAAGGTGTTAGGAGTTCCATACCAGTCACTATTTAACAATCCAATTTATAACGTAGAAATGTTTGAAAAGAATGGCTGGAGCGTTCCAAAAACATGGAGCCAGACTCTTGCATTCTGTAAGACTGTAAAGGCAAAGGGTATTATTCCTTTTGCATGGCCAGCTGCCACTAAGGGCAATGCGGGTCAAATCATGAATGCCTTCATGATGAACTCAGCTGGAAGTTTGGCTGAGATTGAAAAACATGTTACTGATTTACAAACAGGCAAAGAACTTGTAACAGATCCTTGGTTCAAGGGAATTGCTGATAAGTACAAGCAGATGGGTGACGCAGGTTGCTTCCCAGATAACGTTGTTGCATACAACGATACTGCTGCACCAGCAGACTTCGCATCTGGTAAGGCCGCTGTATATCCAACTGGAACATTCGGTATGAGCACAGTTACAAAGCTCAACCCTGCAATGTCTGGAAACATGGGAATCTTCGGACTTATCACAACTGATTCAAAGCCAACATTTGAAGGAATTACAAACAACACCTTCATCTTGACAGTGAATCCAAAGGCAAATCGAACAGATCAGAAGATCGCTCGTTCTTTCATGTCATTCCTTACAACTGCGTCAATTGCACAGCAATACGCAGTTGGAACTTCTCAGCATGTGTCAATCATTAACGTTGACTACTCTGATAATAAGAATCTCCTCAACACTTCTGTGATCATGGGTAAGAAGCTAGTTCTAGCTCCTCGCTTCCTGTTCACAGTCGGTGCTGTTGCTACACCCGTTGAGCTTGCCTTGATGGCAATCGGATCAGGAAAAGATGTTTCATCTACTCTTGCCGATGCTGCTAAGCAAATTAAGACCGCTCTAGGGGTTTAATGCCTAACGCGATTAACAACAACACTGACACCCTGAAAAAGGGTGTCAGTGTTGTTGTGCGCCCCCAAAAGGCCGCCAAGAAATTTGAAAAGAAAATTTTAATTTGGATGGCCCTTCCTGCATTTTTGATTTATGCATTTCTCTACCTCTATCCAGCTTTGAGTAACCTCTTGTACGCAACTCAAAAGTGGGATGGAATTACAACTCCAGAGTTCACTGGCTTTAGAAACATGCAATTCCTTCTAACACAAGATGACTTATTCCGGAAAGCTCTCGGTAATAACTTACGATTTATGTTCGTGGTTGTAATACTGCAGACGTCATTTTCACTCTTATTTGCAACTTTTCTGTTAAAAAATTCAAAAACAAATATTTTATTACGTATTATCTATTTCTTTCCAACAATTCTTTCATCAGTTTCAGTTGGAATCATTTGGACATTTCTTTATGATCCAAATTACGGATCAATAAATGCTGTCATTAAAGCGGTTGGGCTTGGTGAGTATGCCCCGCTTTGGTTGGGTGATGAAAAGCTCTCACTTTACTCAATCGCGTTAACACAAGTCTGGTTCCATACAGGTCAGATGATTGTTATATATGTTGCAGGACTTCAGCAGATTCCAAAAGAATTATATGAGGCCGCTGAAATGGATGGTGCATCACGCTGGCAGCAATTCAAGGGAGTGACCTGGCCAATGGCGTTGCCAACCACAGCGGTCGTAGTTGCATACACCACCATTCAAACATTTAGAGCCTTCGACCTAATTTTTGCCATGACTGGCGGTGGCCCGTTGTACTCATCAGAAATTTTAGTTACTCTGATTTATAATACTGCTTTTGTAAGCCAAAAGTTTGGCTATGCATCAGCTCAATCAATAGTTCTAGTTTTGCTAGTTCTCTTTATTACTTGGCTGCAACGCAAGACTTTAAGATTAAAAGATGGAGCTAAGTAATGTATAAAGTGCTTAGAGGAATACTCCTCACTTCATTCTCACTTATAATT
>CALBFE010000104.1 GCA_937888825.1 uncultured Actinomycetes bacterium
GCCAGCATTCAAGGAGCATCAGGTGCTTCTTATACTTCTTATGGTTGGTATACATCCCTGCAAGGAGCACTAGCTAAAGCTGGTTTGTAAGGTATTAGGTAGGCTCACACAATGAATCACCTTCGCAAGCAGTTCCCTGTGTGGGGAACCATTGTGGATGTGGATATTGCATCATCTCTTGTCAGTGAAGATGGTTTGAATCAAGGAATGCAACAAGTAATAGATTTCTGCAAGCAAGTCGATTCTGACTTTTCTACTTATATCGATTCATCTTGGGTTATACGCCTTCGCACAAACCAAATAGAAATCACTTCTTGCCCACCTTCGGTGCAAGAAGTGTGGCAGCTTTGTTTACAAGCAAAGCATTTAACTGATGGCGCTTTTGATCCTTGGGCAGTTGAAGGTGGCTTTGATCCATCTGGATTAGTTAAAGGGTGGGCTGCAGATAAGTGTGCTGATTTGTTGGTCTCCCTAGGAATTGAACATGTGCAAGTAAATGCTGCGGGTGATCTATCACTGCGCGGAGGTTTCTATGATGGTGTTGTTAAGCCTTGGTCAATCGGTGTTGTTAATCCAGATAATCGCCCTGAAGTGGTGAAGATATATGAGATTACGGATGGTGCCATTGCAACATCAGGAACTTATGAGCGCGGGGCACACATCAAGGATCCGTATACCGGACTTATTGCAATTGGGGCAAAGTCAGCAACTGTAGTTGGCCCCTTGGGTTGGCTCTGTGATGCTTTAGCAACGGCACTGATGGTTGGGGGAGAAGATGGGGCTAAGTACTTTAGCCAGCCTGAATTAGAGGGTTATCAGGTCTTTGTAGTTGATCGACATGAAAATACTACGTGGAGCATCTAAAGTGGCCCTCGTGAAAAAGCGCTTTTCCTTATTTGTAGCCATTCTTGTTGGCTTTGTTGGTTTAGGGCTCTCTCCTGCCTTTGCTATTGATGAGCGCGTTATCGATGTTGTTGAGGTGACATGGGCAGGGGCCCCAGCACCTGCCGGTGATGTCAATGTTGTTGCAAAAGCTATTGATACAGAAGTAAATGCTGACTGGAAGAAGTTCACAACTCTCTATGGTGATACTAAAGATAGAACCATCTCTTTCGTTTCAGGCAAGGTGCTAGCAACACCTATTTCGTTAATTTCAAAGATGGCATGTAGTGGGCCTGCCGCATCAGAGTTTCTTTCATCAATTAAGCCTGAGGCCTATAAGCGCTTAGGTATAAGTGACTACTCCAATCGCTACTTAGTTGTTATTGCACCTAAAGCGGGATGTGTCTGGTCGGGTAGAGCGCAGCTTGGTACCGCTAAGAGTGTTACAGGAACTGTAGTTCTTCATGACTCAGCATCTGGTTATGTAATTGCACACGAACTTGGACATACTTTTGGCTTAGGCCACAGTAATTTCTTGCGCTGTGATAATGCAGCTAACGATGGGGCATGGTCTGATACATGCAAGGCCGTTGAATACGGCGGAGTTATCGATGTGATGGGAAATGTTGATACAACATCTCCGCTCAATACTTACCACCAGTGGCGCATGGGGTATTTAGATGATTCACAGATTAAACAAGTTTGGCAATCAGAAGTTGTTAACTTAGCACCTAGTGATTTTGCAAATGGAATTAAAGCTATTTATATGCGAGATGGCAAAGCTGCTTACTGGATTGAATACCGTAGAAAGCTAGAAGGTGTTGGGTATAAGCCAGGGCTAGTGATTTTTAGACTCGATCCACCACCAATCTCATCTGTAGTTTCACCTAACCCAGAAGATGCTGCTGCAGCTGAGTTTGGGGCATTTTTAGGCACTGATGTGTGGATGCTTAATTTAGATACCTACCAATACCGCGATTCACGCTCTATTGGTGGATCTATGACTGCGCTCACTGCAACAACTCATTCAGGCAATCTCTCCTTTAGTGCAGTTGCCTCTGAAAATGGAGCTGCTGTAACAATAAAGCGCAAGAACGATGGCACCGCGCCTCCTGTGCCACTTGTAGTTCCCTTTGAACAGTGGCGATCTCCAAGTATGACTATTTTGCAAAGTGGTTATGAAAGCACTGATACCGCAATCACTTCTTTTGAAGTGCAAGTAGATGGAGCTACGCAAAGCGTTAAGTCATCGGATGTGGAAAATTGGTACCCAACGTATTTAAATCCATTTACGGCACCAAAGACTGTTTACTTACGTGATCTACCCGAGGGCACATATAACTTTGCACTTCGTGCCATAGACATTGCTGGCAACAAGAGTGAATGGTCTAAGGTACAAAAAGTAACTGTGGATCTTGGCCGTCCAACTGTTACAACTGATTTCAATTTTATAACGG
This sequence comes from uncultured Actinomycetes bacterium, assembly GCA_937888825.1. Lineage (GTDB taxonomy): Bacteria > Actinomycetota > Actinomycetes > Nanopelagicales > Nanopelagicaceae > Planktophila. Next base: position 2,340 of record CALBFE010000104.1, read on the forward strand.
CAACTGGTAATCAAGTTTCTATCGGGTGGTCTGGTGCAAAGGATGCCGGTAGCGGGCTATGCCTAACTAACTTGGTTAGCCCAGAGGGTCTTATTTTGCAGAGCAGTAGTGCAAAAACAGCACCAGTCCTTAAAGTAACTAATGGCCAAACCTTGAGTGCAACTGCGCAAGTCTTTGACTGTATCGGCAATGGCGTGAGCGGTGATTTAAGTGTTACAAATACTTACACGCCAGCGGATAAGTCCTCTCGCACAGGCAAGTGGTCATCTGCAGGTTCTACATATCCAACAGGTGCGCTTAGATGCACAGGCAAGTGCACAGCAAGCTTTAGCGCATCTGGTCGCTTTGATGTTCTCAGTGGCACGGGAGCAGCAGTGATTACAGCTGGAAGTAAAAACCTGGCCAAAATTGCTGATTCAAAGAGTGCAAAGGTGCGGGTAGGTGCAAGTGTTGATATGGGCAGTAACAAGCAAGTCTTGCGTGTTACAGGCAGTAACTTTGTTTTGGTTGCTATCAACTCTGTTAAAGCAGTTTTTGCCAACACGGTAAATTTGGATAGAGCTGCAGCAGTTACAGATTCATCCTTAACTGATACTAAGCAGGCGGCTCTTGCTAAATACGGATTTGTTCAATCAGATTTTAGTCAAGAGTGGACAGTTCTACCGATGGGTGGCGGAACCACAACCGATGATCCAACTCTGGATTTGTGTAATGGAAAGTTTGCATCTGAATCAGATCGCTTAGAGCGCCGCCAAACAGTAGTTACTAAGCCACGCTCTCCTTACGCCTTTCTCTCAAGTGAGGTTGTTAGGTATTCATCAGTAGCAGCTGCTCAAGCGGCACAGAAAGAGCTCGTTAAGGTTTTGGCGCAGTGCCAAGTGGATAAAGGTTATAAAGATGCAACAGGTGCATTAGTTCCTTACACATTTGCTGAAATTAAGAATATTCCAGCGGGAGTAATGGGCGAAGGATCACGAGTCTTTGTTCGAGCAACAATTGACACTGGCGCAAATTCACGTCAACTACTTGGTTTCTATCAATTCAATGGCGCAATGTTCACCGGCCTTTACGTGATGACCACTAGTGAGGTCACTTATACCGATGCTCAAGTGGCCACCTGGTTACAAGTTGCCGCCACGATGGCCTCTCGCCTTAAGGGCTAAAAACCTCGACATATAATCACCTCATGAGCATCAGCGCTATTGAGTTTGTATTGCTGGGTGGCGCAGCCTTTGTTCTTTCAGGCCTTCTTACCTGGCCAGTTAGAAAACTAGCTATCTGGGTTGGCGCAATGGATAAGCCAACAATGGATCGTAAGACACAGAAAGAACCTGTTCCTTATTTAGGCGGAGTTTCAATTGCTCTAACGGTGTCATTGATTACCTACGCTTCTATTATTTACTCAGATAATACAAAGACGACTTTTCCTTTAGTGACATATTTATTGCTTCCCGCAGTCTTTATGGGAGCAATGGGCTTAGTTGATGACTTACGTGGCCTGCAACCCATGCCTCGCCTTATCTTTCAAACAATCGTTGCAGTCATAGTTTCTGTTGTATTAATCCAAACCAAGACCATTGGCACACCACTGGACAATACTTTTCTAGTTCAAATCATTGTGGTGTTATGGATTGTTGGATTGTGTAATTCAATTAACTTCTTTGACAACCTAGATGGCGGCGCAGCTGGAACAGTTGCTGTTTCCACATTGGGAATCACACTCATTGCTTTCGCGCAAGGCCAGGAGCTCATAGCTGCCCTCTCTACTGTCACAGCAGGTGCAACAATTGGCTTTCTTTTGTGGAACAAATCTCCAGCAAAGATCTATATGGGTGATGCTGGTGCGTTGTTTCTTGGAATTATTGTGAGCGTTTTAACTATTCGACTTAATCCAGGGATTAATCCATTGTGGAACTCAATTGCATTGCTACCAATGCTTCTTGCTGTGCCAATCTTGGACACATGCATTGCAGTGTTTTCTCGGATCAAGCGTGGGATTTCGCCCTTTACTGGCGGTAAGGATCACTTGTCACACCGTCTCATGCGTAAGGGAATTAGTAAGCGAAATACTGCTTATTGCCTATGGGCAATGCAAGCTAGCTTTGTTGCCCTAGCGCTGGTTACTTATAAGTGGACTGCATCCCTTGGCACACCAGCCATTGCTTTAGCTGGGGCTTATTGGCTAGGTGCTTTTGTGTGGTTCTGGCGTATTCCATCCAGTGATTAAGCAGAAACCCCATTGAGCTTCTCAACTTCTTCCACGCTTAGCTCCACAACCTGAATAATCTCTTCCACCTGCTCCACCGTTCTAGCAGAAGCAATAGGAACACTGACACTTGGTTGAGCACGTAGCCAGGCAAGTGCGATAGCTGAAAGTGAAACGTTGTGGTTCATTGCAACCTCATCCATCACTGTAAGCACTGCGTAGTTCTTATCAGTTGCATATTCTCTAGCACCTGCTGCCCTCTTTGAATCAACCTCTGTTATTCCTGGGCGGTATTTGCCTGTGAGGAATCCTCTAGCAATGCCATAGAAAGGAATGTTGGAGATACCTAGATCTGAAACTGCTTGTGACATTTCACCTTCGTAGGTTTTTCTATCAACGAGGTTATAGAGATCTTGGACGGCAACGTAGGCCGGGATGTTGTTATCTTCACTGAACTTAATTGATTCACGCAGGCGCGCAGGGGTGAAGTTAGAGGCGGCGATGTAGCGGACCTTGCCTTGTGCGATGAGTTGGGCGTATGCGTCCAAGGTCTCTTCTAGTGAAACAGTTTCATCATCTGCGTGGCTGTAGTAAAGATCGATGTAATCAGTTTGAAGACGATTTAAAGATTCTTCACAGGCTGCAAAGATGTTTTTAGCTGATAGGCCTGGTCTTTTATCCATCTTTGAGACTTTGGTAGCAATAACCATTGATTGGCGGTTATTGCGCTTTTTCATCCAAGAACCAATTACGGTTTCAGATTCACCACCCACATGTCCTTCCACCCACTGGTTATACATATCGGCAGTGTCGATGAAGTTACCGGCATGTGCGCTATAGGCATCCATCACTGCATGGGACTGGGCCTCATCAGCATTGGAGCCAAAGATGTTGCTGCCAAGGCACAGCGGATGAACTACGAGGTCAGTTTCAGGGATAGTGATCATGCACGCACAGTAAGGCACAATTAGCGCGTGGTCGAAACAACGGGCGGGTTCACAAGTGCAGGGTTGGCGCTAGAGGCTAAAACCTTAGAACTTCCCTCCCTGTCCCAAAAAGAGGCAATAGAGATCGGCGAGATCGCACTTGATCTTGGCTTTGAGCGCTCTGTGCCCATCGCTGTTGAAGTGCGATTAAAAGAGTGGGTTGTCTTTCACGCATCCCTGCCAGGATCGACTCCTGATAATGATTCATGGATCGCGCGCAAAGCGCGCGTTGTGTTAGCAACAGGTAACTCAACAATGTTTGAGCGAGTATTAGCTGAAGAGCAAGGCATTGATTGGTATGAAAGCAAAGGATTACCAGAAGAGACTCACGCTATTCATGGTGGCGGGTTGCCACTTAATGTTGCAGGTTTTGGTTGCATGGGGATTTTACTTATTAGCGGTTTGCCACAGGTGCAAGATCACTTACTTGGCGTGGAAGTGCTCACTGAGTTTTTAGCTCGCAAAGGCGAACTACCGTGAGCATTTGGGTGTGTGGTGAAGTATTAATAGATATTTTGCCAACCGGTCCAGTCGTGGGCGGTGGACCAGCAAATACAGCTAAAGCGCTGGCGCGCTTAGGTTATGAGGTTGATTTTATTGATGGTATTTCAACTGATGCTTACGGTGTGAGTGCAAGAAAAGAATTGAGTAGAGATGGTGTGGGATTAGGACTCTCTCTTACAAGTGATAAACCCACTTGCACGGCAACAGTTACTTTAGATTCACAAGGCTCTGCTTCTTATGAGTTCCTCATCGATGGAACCGCTACTTTTGATTTCAATTCCTCTTGGCTGCCTGATCCTGAGCGATTAAAGCCATCTGTATTACACATAGGAACTCTTGTAACAATCATTGAGCCTGGGGCAGGCGTTCTCTTTGATTGGGCAGTCAAGGTGGGCGAATTTGCTCCTATTGTCTTTGATCCCAACATTAGGCCTTCCGTGATGGCAGATAGAGCTAAATACGCTGCTGCAGTGGAGAAATGGGTCTCTATTTCATCTGTTGTCAAAGTAAGTGATGATGACATTGCATGGCTTTATCCTGATGATTCTTTAGATGTTGTTGCCCATCGCTGGATTGAAACAGGAGTGAGCGCTGTGATTATTACACGCGGTGCTAACGGTCTTATTGGTTTCACAGCCAATGGCATGGAAGAAGTAGATGGTGTGAAGGTAGATGTTGTGGACACGGTGGGCGCAGGAGATACCGTGGGCGCAATTGTTGTGGAGGGCATTATCAAGCACTCTGTGCATGGTTTGCAGGGGCATGTTCTAAATGCTTTGTTACACAAGGCAGCAATTGCTGCTGGTATTACTTGTTCACGTGCTGGTGCACAACCTCCACGAGCGCACGAATTAGTAGATGCAATGGAGAAGTAAATGGAGTTTATTGATGATGCAGAGTTTCAGATAGCTATTGATAATGACAATGGTGCACGTATTACCTCATTGAAGTGGCGCGATAATGAGTTTGCTGTGCCATTCAGGGGACAAGTACATACTTCTGGTTGGTATGCGATGGCGCCGTGGGCTGGGCGCATTAATGAAGGTTTGATTAAAGATTCAAGCGGACAAGAGTTTCAACTACCAGCAACAATTGATCCACCCCATGCGCTGCATGGGTTTGGGCTTATCTCTTCTTGGCAAGAGATTGGTCCTGGTAGATCACTCCTTCATCTGCCAGCACCATATAACGGTGCAACTGTTGAACAATCTATAGAGGTTTTAGATGATGCTGTTCGTTGGTCACTTGAATATGAACCTAATGGTTGTGAACTACCGGCATGGATGGGTTTTCATCCTTGGTTTGCTAGAGATTTAGATCGTGGTGGAAGTGCTGAGATTGAGTTTGCAGCTACCGAGATGCTCATTCGTGGCAGTGATGGAATACCAACGGGAAAGAGAAGTGCGCCAACGCCCCAACCTTGGGATGATGCTTTTACTGGCATTAAAGGCACGCCTGCAGTTGTTTGGGAAGATGTGGCAAGGATTTCTATTGAGTGCGATGCACCATGGTGGGTTGTTTACACAGAAGATAGTGAAG
>CALBFE010000105.1 GCA_937888825.1 uncultured Actinomycetes bacterium
TCAAAACAATAACGCGGACATAGAAGAAGGCTGCGATTGCACTCGAGAGCACACCTGCGATAACAACACTTGTTGCGCCACTTTCATATGCTGCAGAGAAGATTGAAAACTTTCCAATAAATCCGCTAGTAAGAGGAATTCCAGCAAAGGAAAGTAGGAATGTAGCAAAAGCAATAGCAACCCAAGGTGAGCGCTTTCCTAAACCTTTCCAACGGTTGAGATCGGTTACTTCACCGGCAGAATCGCGAACCAAAGTCACGATGGCAAATGCACCAACTGTTGTGATGCCATAAGCAAAGAGATAAAACAGTGATGCCTCAAGGCCAGCCTTATTCAAGGCAATAACACCTGTTAACAAGAAGCCAGCATGAGCAATAGAAGAGTAAGCCAACATGCGCTTCACATCGCGTTGTGCGATGGCAACAAGTGAACCAAAGACCATAGTGATGATTGCAATGATTGTGAGCATTGGTGACCATGACCATTGGGCATTAGCAAAGACGGTGTAGTAAATACGAAGCATTGCGCCAAAGGCTGCAACCTTTGTAGCAGCTGCCATAAATGCAGTTACTGGTGTTGGTGCGCCTTGGTAAACATCTGGTGACCAGGCATGAAATGGAACTGCTCCCACTTTAAAGAGCAGACCGACAGATATAAATGCGATTCCAATAAGTAGGAAGACATCGTTTCCGCCGCCTCCGACAACGGCGTTACGGATTCCGGTAAAGGTAATTGATGATGAGTACCCATAGAGGAAAGCTGCGCCAAATAAGAAGAATGCTGATGAAAAAGCACCCAGTAGGAAGTACTTAAGTGCTGCTTCCTGTGATGCTAAACGACGGCGCCGAGAAAGACCTGCCATTAAATACAGCGGCAATGAGAGTACTTCGAGTGCCACAAACAATGTAATGAGATCACTTGAAACTGGGAACAACATCATTCCCGCCACAGCAAAGAGGGTAAGTGGATAGACCTCAGTTACTTGATTACCGCTTTGCATGGCATGACGTTCTTCATCTGAGCCTGGAAGTGCTGCAGCTAAAGGAGTGAAGTGTTCTGCATCTGCAATGAGTAAAACAGAGATGAGAGAAATAATAAGAATTGAAGCCTGCATCAAAACCGCAGGACCATCTATGACCACAGAGCCCATTGCTGCTGAGAGTGACTGTTCGTTGCGAATTCGCCAGACCTGCACAAGTGCCAAAACTAGAGAACCTAGAGTCACTGATAATTGTGTAACTGGGCGTAGTGCCTTAGACATAAAGGCTTCAACTAGCACGCCAATGATTGCTCCGCCCAGCAAAATAAGCATAGGTGAGAGAAGTGTGTAGTTAAGAACTGGTGAGCTGAATTCCATTATTTATCACCATTCGTTGGAGCTGGATCAGTGAAGCCCATTTGAGCAATCACATGCGCTGAAGCTGGATTGATTACATTTAACAACGGCGAAGGATAGAAACCAAGTGCAATGATGATTGCCATCACTGGTGCAATTGCAACCTTCTCACGAATATTGAGATCGCTTAATCCCTCATTACCCGGAGTTGTTGGACCGTGAAGAGCTTTTTGAACTGGAATCAAGATATAGAGCGCAGCTAGAACAATTCCAAATGTTGCAATAACTGCATGCACTGGATATCGAGTAAATGTTCCAACAAGAACTAAGAACTCACTCACGAAACTAGACAAGCCTGGCAGTGCAAGTGAGGACATTCCAGCTAAGAAGAATGACCAAGCCATCACTGGTGTAACGCGTTGTAGTCCGCCAAAGTCTGCAATCGTTGAAGAACCACGGCGTGCAATCATCCAGC
>CALBFE010000106.1 GCA_937888825.1 uncultured Actinomycetes bacterium
ATTACTTTTGAACACGAACTCATCCCACTGAGCATTATTAAAACTTTAGAGGCTGATGGGGTTGTGGTTCGCCCAAGTTCTTCCAGTTTTATTTATTCGCAAGATAAAGCTGCAATGCGTGCGCGACTGAGCAAATTCCCTTCGCCAAAAAACTGGGTAGTTACTAAAACTGAAGAAGTCATTGAATTTCCAGTAATTGCTAAAGCTATTTCAGGCGGCTATGACGGTCGCGGAGTATGGAAAATCAATAGCGAAGCAGAGCTGGCGGAAGTAATAAAAGAGGTTGGCAAAGTATTAATTGAAGAGCTCATTGATTTTGATTATGAAATAGCCGTTATGGTGGCGCGATCTCCGCATGGGCAAGCAACTACTTGGGCTCCAACTCAAACTATCCAGCGCGATGGCATATGCGTTATGACTATTACGCCAGCTCCAGAACTATCTAATGATTTAAGCGAGAGAGCACAACAATTAGCTTTAGATATTGCCAATGAAATTGGTGTCATTGGTGTTATGGCAGTTGAAATCTTTGTTAAAGGACAAGAACTTTTTGTCAATGAATTAGCAATGCGTCCTCATAATTCTGGGCACTGGACAATTGAAGGTTCTGTAACTTCTCAGTTTGAACAACATCTGAGAGCTGTTTTGGATCTTCCACTGGGAAATCCGCAGATGACTGCCCCCATTGCCGTGATGGGAAATATCTTGGGAGGGGAGAAGGAAGATATGTATCGCCCATATCTTCATCTCATGGCCCGCACACCAGAGTTGAAATTTCACCACTATAAGAAGCAAGTGCGCCCCGGGCGCAAGATTGGCCATGTTAATTTGCTGGGAGATAACCTCGTAGAATTAACCCAAGAAGTTCAACATGCCCTTGATTACATGAGCGGAGAAATTGATGAGTGATGTAGCAATCATCATGGGATCAGATTCTGATTGGCCTGTAATGGAAGAGGCTGCAAAGGCTCTAGATCAATTAGGAATTTCTTATGAAGTAGATGTTGTTTCAGCTCACCGTATGCCACTTGAAATGGTTGAGTTTGCACAAACCGCAGCAGGTAAAGGATTTAAAGTAATTATTGCTGGCGCTGGTGGAGCTGCACACTTACCTGGGATGGTTGCTTCATTAACCACCCTTCCGGTAATTGGTGTTCCTGTTGCCCTAAAAAATCTTGATGGAATGGATTCACTTCTCTCTATTGTGCAGATGCCAGCAGGCGTTCCTGTGGCAACGGTAGGAGTGGGTAATGCCAAGAACGCAGCCTTACTTGCTGCACGAATTTTAGGAATCTCTGATTCAGCAATCAGCGCGAAAGTTGGAGATGCTTTAAAAGAAATTAATGCTGAAGCTAAAACTAAGGGTGCGAGCTTAAATTCACGCCGAGGAAACAAAACTGGTTTCTAGTTTTTCTTTCTATATTCAATAGCAGGGCATTTATCCATCACTGTTATTAAGCCTGCAGATTGTGCACGAGCAACAGCTTCATGATCAATGACATCTAACTGTAGCCAAACAGCCTTAGCTCCAATTGCAATTGCCTCATCTACAACTTTGCCAACAAGTGTGGAGTTGACAAAGCAATCAACTACATCTACTAGCTCTGGAATTTCCTCAAGCGTCTTATAGCCAACTTCACCGTGCACGGTTTCTGCACGAGGATAAACAGGAATAATGCGGTGACCTTTATCTTGTAAAATCTTTGCCACACCGAATGCTGCGCGCTCTGGATTATTTCCAAGCCCAACAACAGCCCAGGTCTTCATTGCAAGGACTGCATCGATACTTTCTTGCTCGTTAATCGGTACGTCCTAAAGCATGGAACTTCCAACCAGCTTTACGCCATAGGTCTCGGTTGAGCATATTGCGCCCATCGATAATGATTTTTCTTTTAACTAATGAAGAAAGAGTTGATGGATCGATAGCTCGATACTCTTTCCACTCAGTTAAGTGCAAGATCAAATCAGCGTCTTTAACTGCATCTGTGACTACTTCAGTATATTTAAGCTTTGGAAAACGCTTGCGGGCAGGTTCAATTCCCTTTGGATCATGAACAACCACAGCTGCTCCAGCTGCTTGTAACTGAACAGCAATATCTAGGGCTGGGGAGTCACGCACGTCATCACTATCTGGTTTGAAAGTGGCTCCAAGAACAGCAATCTTGTATTGAGTTAAATCCTCTGAAAGTTCGCTGCGAACAACATCGATTACACGCTGGCGCGCACGCAAGTTGATTGCATCGATTTCACGCAAGAATTCAAGGGCTTGTTTAGCGCCCAACTCTTCGGCGCGCGCCATAAATGCTCGAATATCTTTTGGAAGGCAACCTCCACCAAAACCAATACCTGCCTGCAAGAACTTATTTCCAATGCGTGGGTCATAGCCAATTGCTTGGGCAAGGACCGTAACATCGCCGCCAGCGGCCTCACATACCTCAGCCATAGCGTTAATGAAAGAAATTTTTGTTGCAAGGAAAGAGTTTGCAGCAACCTTTACAAGTTCTGATGTTGGAAGGTCTGCCCTAATCCATGGTGTACCTAAGTCAATGATTGGCTTATAAACTTCCTTAAGGATCTGCTCAGCACGATCGTTAGCAACACCAACGACCAAGCGATTAGGCGTCAGAGTGTCTTCAACTGCAAAACCTTCACGTAAGAACTCTGGATTCCAGGCTAGGTCTACTTGTGGTGCTGTCTTTGCTAGCTCATCACGAAGTGATTGCGCAGTTCCAACTGGAACAGTTGACTTTCCGACAACCAAAGAGCCATCTTTCAAATACGGTGCAATCTCAGCAACTGCAGAACGCACGTAAGTGAGATCAGCAGCAAGGCCATTTTTACTCTGTGGAGTTCCAACGCAAATAAAGTGAACATCCGCATCTTTAACTGCAGAAAAGTCAGTAGTAAATGAGAGTCGACCTGTCTTCATTTCTTGTGCAAGCAAGGTGTCTAGACCCGGCTCATAGAAAGGCAGCTCGCCATTTTGCAGCATCGCCACTTTATTGGGATCGGTATCAACACCAATCACGGTAAAGCCAAGAGAAGACATGCATGCGGCATGTGTTGCGCCTAGATAGCCGCAGCCAACTACTGAAAGAGTCAATGTCATAGGCGCGAGTTTACTTCAGTGCTCCGCAAGGATTTTCATCAGCGGTACGAGTCTTAAATTTATCAATCACAGTTACTGCTGCTGACGCGCTCGACGATGCTGAAGGTGAAGGGGTTACCTCATCAACTAACGGTAAATCTTCACGTAAACGGTTAAATAGATCGGGTGCTAGTACAGAATCCCAGGTCACAACAGATCCGATTCCTGTTACGCGAGCATTTGCATTACCTAAAGGAATTGTCAGAGTGCGCACTTTACTTGGAGAGAGATTCTTGAGTTGTTTAGCCAAAACTATCAAGTCATTTCGATTGAACTCTGAATCAGTTCGAACTGTTGCAATAGTCGCATTGAAGAAATTGACTAACTTAATTGGGTTGAGTAGGACGCCAGTACTTGTCACTTTCCTAAGTAGGGCACTCATAAATTGCTGTTGGCGTTGCATACGCCCAAGATCGCCCATGCCGTCAAAGTCACGCGTACGTACGTACTTGAGCGCTTCGATTCCACCAAGAGTATGGACACCAGCACTCATGACAAGGTGACTGTTTGGATCATCGATGTCACGTTTAGAACAAACCTCTACTCCACCCAAAGCATCCACCATTCCTGCAAAACCAGCGAAACCGATTTCAATATAGTGATCAATTTTAATGTTGGTTTCTTGTTCAATAGTTTGAATCAAAAGTGGCGCACCACCCCAGGCAAATGCAGCATTAATTTTTCCCTTTGCTGCAGGAACTATTTTATCTTTATTTAGAGAAGAGGGGTGTTCTGGAATGGTCACAAGTGAATCACGGGGAATAGAGATTATTGATACTTTGTCACGAGATTTACTAATGTGCACAAGAAGCATGGTGTCTGATCGAGCACCTGCTGCAGACTTTGTAGTGCCAACTCGCAATAACTTTGATTGTTCTTTAGTAAGGCCTTCGCGTGTATCTGAACCCACTAATAAATAATTAAGTGCAGAGCTGGGTTTTTCTGGACGTTTATCCAGTGAGCCAAATACATCAACGCGGTTAATTGCTCCGCTGACTTGGCCCAGACCTAACCAAGAAAAAGCGGAGATGGCGACAACAGCTAGGGATAGGGAAGTAATAATGCGTATTGGTCGCGTCGCTTTCACCGTGTAAGAGTACTTGGACGATACGGTGTAGGGGTTATGAAGACATCAGCAAATGAGTTATATGGCTCACCGGAGCCCAAAATCTCAGTCATCCTGCCGGTTCTCAACGAATCTAAATATTTAGAAGAGGCCGTGAAGGCCGTTCTTGATCAGGATTTTGGTGGTGAGATTGAAATTATTTTGGCAGTTGGGCCTTCCCATGATGGAACAGAAGTTATTGCTTTCGCATTAGCTAAAGCGGATTCGCGTGTAGTAGTTGTTTCAAATCCCACAGGACGTACCGCTGCAGGACTTAATCTGGCAGTTGCAGCAAGTAGATACTCAATCATTGTGCGCGTAGATGGCCACTCTAGAATTCCAAATAATTACCTCACCCTAGCTTTTGAAATCTTGAAAGAAACAGGCGCCGTCAATGTTGGCGGCATTATGGCTGCAGAAGGTCAAACGGTTTTTGAGAGAGGTGTTGCGCGAGCAATGCGCAGCCCGTTGGGTGTTGGTTCATCTCGTTTTCACACAGGTGGTGGGGCAGCATCTGTGGATACGGTTTATCTGGGAGCATTTAGAAAACAAGCTTTGATTGCAGTTGGTGGATTTGATGAAAGATTTACGCGCGCACAGGATTGGGAGTTGAATTTTCGATTGCGTGCAGTTGGCGGAACCATCTATTTCGATCCTCGATTAGTTGTTACCTACCGCCCACGATCAACCGTTAAAGCACTTGCAAAACAGTATTTTGAATATGGACGTTGGCGTCGAGTTGTATCACGCAGACATGAAGGCACAATCAACTACAGATATCTTGCCCCGCCATTTACTGTGATTGGGGTTGTTTCATCATTGATCCTTGGTGGGATAGCTTCACCCATTCTCTTCTTGCCAGCACTGACATATGCTTTGTTTATTCTCATTGCATCGGCAAGAATTGGTAAATCACTCGGTGAGTTTGTCTCACTCCCACTTATTTTGCTGACAATGCATGTGACATGGGGTATTGGCTTTCTAACTTCGCCAAAGTCGTTAGCGCCTGCGGTAACCTTACGACCGTGAGCACTCCAACGCAGGTCTATGAGCCATTTCGTGCGGGCCTGCCGCCCCTTAGGCGATACTGGAAATCTCTCTGGTCACGCAGGACTTTTATATCTGAATACTCGCGTTCAGAGCTTCGAGAACAACATTTTGACTCAGCTTTCGGTCAATTGTGGCTAGTCTTGAATCCTTTGTTGTTATCAGCAGTTTATTTCCTGTTAATTGTAATTATCAGAGGATCATCTGATAGCACGCGATATATACATCTAACTGCAACACTTTTTCTTTTCTACTTGGTAGCTAATTCACTAACTGGTGGCGTTAAATCAATTACTGCCGGTCAGCGCTTGATTTTAAATACTGCCTTTCCTCGCATTATGTTGCCAATCTCAGCGGTTGTTATCGCAATCTTTAAATTCCTGCCAACACTGGCGGTTTTTCTGGCAATCAGAACAGTTCTAGGTGTGCCCTTTTCTTGGCAAATGTTTTGGGCAATTCCAGTACTTCTTATAACAATGTTGTTGGCGTTGGGTCTTGCAGTGACTATTTCCTGCATCAATGTGTATTTCCGCGACATTGCTAGCTTTTTGCCCTATATGACGCGCACTCTTTTGTACTTGTCACCAATTTTGTATGAAGCTTCGGATTTGAAACCACAACTGAAAACTCTTGAATTCTTTAATCCGCTGTTTCCAATTTTAGATAGTTGGTCGCGTGCACTTGTACATGGACAAGTTCCACTTGCCTCTAACATGCTCATCGGACTTGGTTGGGCTGTTGGAATTTTCTTGATTGGCACTTACTTCTTCTTATCAAGGGAGCGTGAATTTGCCGTCCGTCTCTAACTCACATAAGACTAATGAAATTGCCGTATCAGTTCGCGGGCTTGGTCTTTCTTATACGACTGCAATTGATCGTAGACCAACTTTAAAAGCACGCGTTAAGTCATTGGGTCGTGGAGGAAAACAAACTCGCGTTATTCGTGCATTGGATGAGGTTAATATTGATGTCGAATACGGCCAGGTACTTGGAATAATTGGAACCAATGGGGCAGGAAAATCTTCATTGATGCGCGTTATTGCAGGAATATTGCCGCCCACACAGGGCCGAGTTGAAGTTTATGGAAGCGTTAGCACTTTGCTGGCACTTGGAATTGGCTTTAATCCATCCATGTCAGGGCGCGACAACGTCTATTTGGGTGGATTAGCGGCAGGCATGTCTAGAGATGAAATTGATAGCCACTTCGAAGAAATCGCTAACTTCTCTGAACTAGGTGAGGCAATTGATGCTCCAATGCGCACGTATTCATCGGGCATGTATGCCCGCCTAGCTTTTTCAGTTGCGGCAACCGTTCGCCCAGATATTTTAATTGTTGATGAGGCGCTGAGCACCGGTGATGCAAAATTTAAAGAGAAGTCACTTAATCGCATCAAAGAACTACGAAGCGATGATCGCGCACTCATTCTTGTCAGCCATGCAATGGCCACATTAGAAGATGTCTGTAACGACGTTGCTTGGCTCCATAAAGGAAAGCTCCTTCAACGTGGGGAACCTAAGGTTGTAATAAATGCATATCGCGAGTTTTTGCAGGTAGGAAAGAGCGCAGCCATTGATGAGGATGTCTAAAGCCTTTCTCGCCTTACTATTCATATTTTCATCTTTGATTTCAACTGCTCAAGCAATAGATGTCCCTGCAACCTTTTCCTTCCAAGGTTCAGGATATGGCCATGGGGTTGGTTTAAGCCAGATGGGTGCGCGCTACATGGCGCTAGCCGGACAAAGTTCAGAACAGATCATTAAATATTTCTATAAAGATGTTGCAATAGAGCAAAAAGATGATTCCAAAATCCTACGAGTCAATATCGGTCATCTACTTACTAGTGCAAAGATTTCAACTGCTACAAAAGGTTCCCAGCTTCAGATTATTCAAGGTGAGGCAGGAAATGAAAGCGTTCTCCCGGTATCTTCTTTAGCTGATTCAATATCTTTCTCAATTATTGGTTCCACAGTTAGTCCACGAGTAACTCTTGGAAAAACTATGCAAGTACTCACTCGAAGTAAAACTTTTACAATTCGTTGGGGTGGTACTCGCTATCTAGAGGGCCCTGAGACTGTTATTTCAGTTAAGCACTCAGGCGTAAGGCAGAAACTTCGCTATGGGCAGATTCAAGTTAAGGCAGTCAAAAGTCCATCTGGATATCGGATTGAAATGACTAACTCAGTTCGCTTAGCTGATGAGTATCTGTGGGGCGTTAGTGAGATGCCATCTTTTTGGCCAATTGCAGCCTTAGAGGCTCAAGCAATTGCTTCTCGCACCTATGCGCTGAGCAAATCAGGTGTACATAGAAAGGCATGTGACTGCGATTTGTATGGCTCGATTTCTGATCAAACATTCCTGGGTTATGCAAAGGAATTAGAAAGACAATTCGGAGTGGTTTGGAAGGATATTGTTACGCAAACTGCCGGCCTAACAATTACACAATCTGGATTACCAATTACGGCTTATTTCTTCTCTTCATCAGGGGGCAAGACAGAGCTGGCAGTAAATGCATGGGGAAGTAGTAAGGCTTACACGCAGGTTGTTGATGATCCAGGTTCCTTAGATGTAATACTCAACCCACGATTTGTCAGGTGGAATCGAGAAGTGCCACAGAGCGTTATTGCTGCAGCCTTTGTCCTACCCGATGTAGTGAATTTAGAAATCCTGGGAGTAAATGAGAGTGGAACCGTTGCTGCGATTCAAGCAACATCTAGTACTGGAGTGCAAGCAATACTACGTGGGGAAACTTTTAGAAGCAGAACTAAAATACCTTCAGCCTGGTTTACTTTAGTTAGCGTGCAAAATTGAATTAAGTCCGCCCCAAGTACCGGTGCGGCTAATTGCTTCAAGTGCGCCATCAAGTGAATTACGACGAAAGAGTAAGTTATTACCGCCAGAAAGTGCTGCAGCTTTCACAATTTCTCCATCAGGTAAACGGACTTTTGAAGCAGCTGTTACATAAGTTCCTGCTTCAATAACGCAGTTATCACCTAGTGAAATTCCACAACCAGAGTTTGCGCCTAGAAGTGATTTTTCACCAATTGAAATAACTTCTTTTCCACCACCGCTGAGTGTTCCCATAATGGAAGCGCCACCACCAATATCTGAACCATCGCCAACAACAACGCCAGCTGAGATGCGACCCTCAACCATTGATGTTCCAAGTGTGCCGGCATTAAAGTTAACAAATCCTTCATGCATGACTGTTGTGCCAGATGCTAAATGTGCTCCGAGTCTTACCCGATCTGCATCGGCAATACGCACTCCGCTAGGGATTACGTAATCAACCATGCGTGGGAATTTATCTACAGAAAGAACAGTTACGTGACCATGTGCAGCTTTTAGGCGTGCACGAGTTGATTCAAAACCTTCAACGGCGCATGGTCCAAAGTTCGTCCAGACAACATTATTGAGTAAGCCAAAAATGCCATCGAGTAGAACTCCGTGAGGCTTAACCAAGCGATGTGATAACAAGTGCAAACGCAGATAAGCATCTTTGGCATCAGCCGGTGCCACAGTTATATCAATTTCAACTTTAACTAATTCACGTGTCACTCCACGTGCATCATCGCTTCCAACTAATACCGCTAGTTCACTGGGAAGGGTTGCCGTCAGTGCTCCAAGTTGCGGTGCAGGAAACCAGACATCGAGAGTTTTTCCAGCAGCCATCGTAGCAATGCCGTGGCCTGATGCGATGGTCGTCATGTCCTAAGCCTAACCCCTATCCTTACCTGCATGCGCATTGCAGTCTTTTGTTCTTCATCGCCAACGATTGACCCAAAGTATGTAGACCTAGCCTTTGAACTCGGCGCTGCTATTGCAGCCAACTCATGGGAGTTAGTCACCGGGGGCGGTCATATTTCAATGATGGGCGCAGTCTCAAGGGGCGCTCGTCAGGGCGGTGGACGAACTATCGGTGTTATTCCACAAGCCCTTGTTGATATTGAATTTGCTGATCATGATAACGATGAACTCCATGTCGTTGAAACTATGGGTGAGCGCAAAGCGATGATTACAGATATCGCGGACGCTTTTATTACTTTACCGGGGGGTGCTGGAACTCTTGAAGAGTTTTTTGAGATTTGGGTAGGACGTTATTTAAAGTTTCACAATAAGCCAGTCGTGATCCTGGATCCATTTGGAATATATAACCCATTACGTGAACTAGTTGAACATTTAGAAGTTGAAAACTTTATTAAACCAGGTATGCGCGAATTAATTTCCTGGACAACAGATGTAACTAAAGCTCTTAAGGCTTGCTCCTAAATGTCTAGTAATCACTTAGCAATCTCTTTGAAGATTGATGCACCAATCCAAAAGGTTTGGGATTCGCTAGCGCAATGGGAAAAACAGAGTGAATGGATGCTTCAGACTAAAGTCTGGGTGACATCAGAAATAACCGAAGGCGTTGGAACATCCATAAATGCATTTACTGGGATAGGTCCATTAGGAATTCTAGATTCAATGACAGTAACGGCATGGCAACCCCCACACACATGCGATGTGCTTCATACGGGGAAAATAATCAAAGGCACAGGCCGATTTCATTTACGTGAACTCACTTCAAAGACAACGATCTTTGATTGGTCAGAAGAAGTTATCGCCCCACGCTTACTCTTTTTGGCGATGCTTCCTGCGCTCTATATTGGTGTGCGCATCTCTTTATCCCGCTTTGCACGAACATTCCGCTAAGACCATCTTCACCCGCATAGGCGTTAAGAGCCAGTAGCCTTATAACCATGAGCGAGTCCCCAACATTGGCCCAGGTGCTGGCCTCGCTGCCTGAAGAAGAGCGGATCATCTTGACCTTGCACTACATGCGCCAAATGTCACCTGGAGAGATTGCCGTAATGCTCAAAGTGCCAGAGCGCGCAGTTGATGCCGTAATTTCGACGGGAAAAGCGAGATTGAGCGCAGTTCTTGGCATATAAACCCTTCACGATTTCGCGCTTGTGCTCTAAATACGAGATACTTCTCCTCTTGAACTTTCCCCGTCCATCTTTGAAGGAGTCCCCACATGGCAGCCATGAAACCTCGTACCGGAGATGGTCCAATGGAGGTCACCAAGGAGGCTCGCTCTCTCGTGATGCGAATTCCACTAGAAGGTGGCGGACGTCTAGTTGTTGAACTCAACTCTGAAGAAGCTAATAATCTCAGCGCCGCACTCCATGCCGCGGTTGCATTAGTTAAGAAGTAAATCACTAACAGGCGATAGCCTTCAACGCATGTTCTGGACACTTAAAGCTGCCAAGCCCCAACTTTCATTAGCGAGTACCGCTGAGTCAATTGCGCTCGCTTTTGCTAAAGATTCCTCAGGTGTCATTTCATTTTCAGCTCCTGAAACTTTAGTTCGGGATATTGAAAAGTTTTTTGAAATCAATCTACTTGATGAGCTCGCATTCTTTTCACCATCAGGTAAAACGGGAGAGTTATTTGAAATTCCAGTCAGCGCCCAAGATGCTCAAACAGATCGAATCTTTTTAGTTGGTATTGGTGATTCATCAACTGCATCATTTCGAATTGCTGCCACAACAATTGCTCGAAAAGTTCGTGGAAAAAACACGACGGTGTATTCAGCATGTGCAATCAATAATAAAGATGTCAAAGCATATGCAATCGCTTTGACATTAGGTGCCTACCTTTGGAATCTAAAAACCGGAGAACCTGCAGGCAAGCCAACTTTCATAGTTGCCACTAATGAAAAAGAGGTTATAAATGTTGCTATCACTATTTCGAAAGCAATTACGCGCGCTCGTGATTTGGTTCATACGCCTTCTAATATTAAGACTCCTGCGTGGATGGCTACTAAAGCACAAGAATTCGCTAAAGGAACCGGGCTCACAGTAAAAGTACTTGCTGGAAAAGAACTTAAAGAGTTTGGTGGATTGCGCGCAGTCGGTAACTCTTCTCCAAAACCTGGACCACGCTTTATCGAAGTGGGCTATGCACCTGCAAAGAAGAAAAATGCGATTAATGCCCTTCCGCACGTTGTTTTAGTGGGTAAAGGAATCACGTATGACACTGGTGGAATAAATCTCAAACGCCCCTATGACTTGATGATTCCAATGAAAAGTGACATGGCAGGGGCGGCAGTAATTCTGGCAACGCTAGCTGCACTAGAAGAATTGCAGCCAAATATTCGAGTAACAGCTTTAATGATGTGTGCAGAGAACGCATTTTCAGGCACCGCCCAGCGCCCCAGTGATGTCATTACTCACTATGGCGGAACAACTGTTGAAGTAATTGATACTGATGCAGAAGGCCGCTTAGTTCTAGCTGATGGCTTGGCATATGCTGATAAGAACTTGGATCCTGATTATTTAGTAGATATTGCAACTTTAACTGGATCGGCAACTCTTGGACTTGGTAAGCAATATGCCGCGATGTACACGCGCGATGAACAACTTGCACGTGATTTGGAATTAGCAGGAACTGAATCAGGCGATCGAGTCTGGCATATGCCTTTGATTGATGATTACAAAGATGCTCTTGAAAGTGATATCGCAGATTTCAACCATATAGCTAAAAAAGCAAAATATTCTGCAGGCTCAGTAACTGCCGCGCTATTCCTGGAACACTTTGCTGGCAATCGCCGTTGGGTTCACTTAGATATTGCTGGCACTGCACGAAGTGAAACTGATGCCGGGGAAAATCCTAAAGGTGGAACTGGCTATGGAGTCCGTTTACTAACCCAATGGATAATGAACCTAAAATGAAAATAGATCCTCATGCGTACGCAGAAAACTTTATAGCTGAAGATCCATTCAAAACTTATGCTCGTGCCCGTGGAGTTGAAATAGGAGCACACGATGTAACACCTGGAGTAGGGGCATATCTCAAACACTTGGCTTTTACGCTCTCCGCTCAGTCAGTCGTTGAAATAGGTACAGGATCAGGTGTTGGAAGTTTGTGGTTGCTAGATGGCATGCTAGTAAGTGGCACTCTGACTTCAATTGATGATGAGATGGAACATACTCAGATTGCAAAGATGGCATTTGCTGATGCAGAGATTTCACCGACTCGTTATAGATTAATTACTAACTCAGTATTAGATGTAATATCAAAGTTAACCGATAGAGCCTATGACTTGGTTGTGGTCCGTCATGATCCTCAAGATTTAGCCTTTGTAATCAGTGAGGCACATCGTATTTTACGAAGTGGCGGGGCAATGGTCATTGATAGCTTCTTTGGAGGCTCAAAGGTCAATGATCCTGCCCAGAGAGACCCTAAAACTGTGGCGCTTCGTGATGCTGGGAAAATCATTAAAAATGACGCAGAGCATTGGGTGAGTACCTTGATCCCAACCGGTGATGGTTTGTTAGTTGCTACAAAGTTGTAGGAAGATACGAACATGATTTTTCCTAGAAAAAAGGTAACCCACAATGTTCGACCTTGGTGGGAAACAAGCGCCTCAAGTAAAAGCTCTAGAAGCAAGATCTTTATTACTGCCTTGCTTGCAAGCTGCCTCGGGGGATTTCTAGGAGTTACCGCAACAGGTGGAACTATCTTTAACTCTGCCAACATAGTTAATTCTTCAAGCACAATTGAGCGTGCTCCAGATTCTGTAGCAGGAATTGCTGCCAGAGTTTTACCTTCAGTAGTTTCGATTAATACACGCTCTTCATCTGGTCGCGGAGGAACTGGCTCAGGTTTCGTTTTTGATAGCAATGGTTACATTCTGACTAACAACCACGTTATTTCTGGAGTTGCTAACGGAAACGGTGCTATACGAGTCACTCTCAATAACGGTGATGTCTATAATGCAACGATAATTGGCCGCGATACTTCTTATGACTTAGCTATCATTAAAATTAGCGGAACCAATCTGCCAGCACTTGAATTTGGTGATAGCGATAAAGTTGCTGTTGGCGATTCAGTTATTGCAATAGGTTCACCGCTTGGCCTTTCAGGAACTGTAACGCTGGGAATTATTAGTGCTAAAGATCGACCTGTCACTGCCGGTGATTCTGGATCTGGAAGCTCTTTTATTAATGCTCTACAAACAGATGCAGCTATTAATCCAGGTAACTCTGGAGGCCCATTAGTAGATGCAACAGGCGCCGTCATTGGTGTTAACTCTGCAATTGCATCCCTAGGTTCCTCATCTCAGACCGGTTCAATTGGTTTAGGTTTTGCAATACCTATAAATCAGGCAAGAAAAACCGCCGATCAATTAATTAAATCTGGAAAAGCAACATATCCATTCCTAGGCGTCTCATTAGATATGAATTTCACCGGGGTTGGTGCACTTGTGGCCAGTTCCAGCACAGCAATTTTGCCTGGTGGACCAGCAGCTATGGCAGGGATTCGTGCGGGTGATGTAATCGTCAAATTCGAAAATAAGGCAATCGATTCCCCTGAGCAATTAATTGTTGCCATTCGCGCTATGAATGTGGGAGATAAGGTCACCCTGACTTACATTCGAGATAGCAAAGAGGTCACTGTCACCGTTACCTTGGTAGCTGGCAATAACTAGAGATCGAATTAGCAGGTAGGCTTTCGGTATGTTCTTCGATATCGGCGCGGGTGAAATCCTCGGCCTGGCAATTTTAGGAATGATTCTGCTTGGTCCAGAGCGTCTTCCAAAAGCTGCCTCTGAAGCTGCCAAATGGGTAAAGAAGATTCGCGCTTTGTCACAGACAGCTACAGCTGAACTCCGTGAGAACTTAGGACCCGGCTTTGAGAATCTTCAGCCTGCAGATCTACATCCAAAAACATTCGTTAAGAAACAGTTAGGTGAGTTGTTGGATGACACTCCAGCAGCAAAGCCAGCCCGACCAACTGCAAAGATTGATCCAGATCTCATATGAGCCTCATTGATGCACTAACAAATGCGCTCACAACAGTTCAAGATCCCGAACTTCATCGCTCAATAACTGAGCTTGGAATGGTTGAAGATCTCACTGAGGTCAACGGCGATGTGAGTATTAAAATTTTATTAACGATTTCTGGGTGCCCCATGCAAGATCGCCTTCGTGGCGACATCACTACAGCGTTAAAAAATGTTGAGGGTGTTAAAACCGTAGATTTAGCTTTTGGAGTGATGTCACAAGAACAACGGGATTATGTCAAGAAAGTTGTTCGAGGTGGTCGAGAGAAGACAATTACTTTTGCCCAACCAGAATCTCTTACTCGCGTTATTGGTATTGCATCGGGTAAAGGTGGCGTTGGTAAGTCTTCTGTGACTGCAAACCTAGGGGTTGCATTTGCTAAAAAAGGATTACGCGTTGGAATATTAGATGCAGATGTCTATGGCCACTCGATTCCCCGATTAATGGGCTTAATGGGTCAACGTCCAACTGCTATTGATCAACTCTTTATCCCACTTGAGTCATTTGGCGTAAAAGTGGTTTCTATGGAGATGTTTAAGCCAGAGCGCTCAGATCCTGTTGCATATCGTGGCCCACTCTTACACCGTGTTCTTGAACAACTTCTTTCAGATGCGCACTGGGGCGATTTAGATGTTCTGCTGATTGATTTACCACCTGGCACTGGGGATTTAGCTATCTCGCTAGGACAACTCATTCCTAACTCAGAGATAGTTGTTGTAACTACACCTCAAATTGCTGCAGCTGAGGTTGCAGAGCGTGCAGGAAGAATTGCACATCAGATTCACCAGCGCGTCATTGGTGTTATTGAAAACATGTCTGAATATGGCTGTCCAACTTGCGGTGAGAAAATTGCACTCTTTGGAGCAGGTGGAGGAGAAGAAACCTCTAAGCGTTTATCAGCACTTGTTGGCACTGATGTTCCACTTCTAGGCAAGATCGCCTTTAATCCAGAGCTTCGAACCGGTGGCGATGACGGAGTTCCGTTGGTTCAAGCTGCTCCTGAATCTGAATCTGCACAGACAATTCTTGCGATTGCAGAAATTCTTGTTAAACGCAGTAAATCTTTGGTGGGTGTTCGCTTAGGTATTTCGCCGGAGAGCAATTGATATCGCAAGGGGATTCACGCGATAGCCATACGACTATTCCAGGAAGACCCGATTTAATTCGCCTTGGTGTTGGAATCATGGGAATTGGAACATCAGGTCCGCTGATTGCAATGAGTGCAATGCCAATTCCCACATTGATATTTTGGAGAAATCTTGGTGGTTCACTGCTAACACTTCCATTTGCCCTCAAACATCCGAGAGATCGTGCAGGTATTAAGTGGTCCATTCTGGCTGGCTTTATATTGGCAATTCACTTTGTTGGATTCTTTCTTGCGATGCGTTGGACAAGCGTTGCTGCTGGGACAGCACTTGTTGCATTGCAGCCAATCTTTGCCGCATTGTTTGTAAAACTCAGTGGAGGGCATATTCCCTCTAAAGCCTGGCTCGGAATGATCGTTAGTTTTTCAGGCGTGCTTTTGATTTCAGGAATTGATTTACAGATCTCTCTTCGTGCATTTTTAGGCGATGTAGCTGCACTTGTTTCGGCAGCCCTCGCCGCTCTTTACATGATTGCTGGATCACGTGCACAGCGCACAGTTGAAACAACTGTCTACACATCAGTCTGTTATTTCGTTTGCGCCATCACGGCATTGCCAATGGCGTTGGTGATGGGTTTTCCAATATTTAATTTCTCTGGGCGCGAATGGTGGATTCTTTTGGGTCTTGTTTTTGGCGCACAGATTCTGGGGCATTCGATGTTTAATGCAGCTCTCAAACGAGTATCACCGGCAATTGTTTCACTTATTATCTTTTTCGAAGTACCCGTTAGTTCACTACTTGCTATTTGGTGGCTTGGACAAAAACCACCACTTGGTATTTTGCCTGGGATTGCCTTGATTTTAATAGGATGCGTTCTAGTTGTTACTCGTTCAAGGCCTGATGTTGTGGAATTAGCACCATGATTGATTTACATACACACACCAATAAAAGTGATGGCACGGATAGTCCACGCGAACTAGTTAATAAGGCAATAGTTCAAGGATTAACGGTCCTTGGAATAACTGATCACGACACAACTTTTAGTTGGCAAGAGGCTACTGAAACCTTGCGTGGCAATTTGAAATTAGCACTTGGTAGTGAAATTTCTTGTTTAACCGAAGACGGAATAAGCGTTCATATATTGGGACTCCTCTTTGATGGTGGCCACAAAGAAATGCAAGTAATGCTTGAAGAGACTCGCGACGGACGATTGCCTCGCATGCGCAAGATGGTTGAGAAGATGCAGGCAGCAGGCATTGGTATTTCAATGGCAGATGTTGAGGCAGCACGCCCTGACGGTGCAACACTTGGTCGCCCACATTTAGCTGATGCTTTGGTTAATAAAGGTGTCATATCTTCACGCGATGAAGCATTTCAAGGAATGCTCAATAATAATTCTGAATTTTATGTCTCACATGCAGCTCCAACTCCAGCCCAAGCAATTGCAATGATTCGAAGCGCTGGAGGAGTTGCCGTGATTGCTCATCCTTTTGCATCGCTTCGGGGCCAAATTCTTCAAGTAAGCGATTTTCAAGAGCTAGTAGATGCTGGTTTAAATGGAATTGAAGTTGACCATAGGGATCAAAATCCAGAGGAAAGAGCGATGTTGCGCTCAATTGCCACAGAATTGGATTTAGTAATAACTGGCTCCAGCGACTATCACGGGAGCGGTAAACTTAACCGGCTTGCAGAATTTCAAACCAGCCCAGGGCAATGGGAAAAACTTGAATCTCTTGCCGATAAACGAAGGGTGGTAGGAGCATGAAAGTCAGCGCTCTAACCTTTGCAGTCCAATCATTTGTAACTCTATTTGTGATTATGGATCCACCCGGTGCTACACCAATTTTCTTGGCCTTAGTTGCTGATAAATCGCCAAAAGAGCGCAGAATCCTTGCAATAAAAGCTGCTTTAGTTTCACTACTAGTAATTTCAATATTTGCCCTCTTTGGCCGCTTCATTTTGAGCTACCTCAATGTCTCTATTGCAGCATTGCAAGCAGCAGGAGCTCTATTGCTTTTGCTTATTTCTTTAGATCTTTTAACTGGTGGTAAAGGTAGTGGTCGCGGTGAGTCTAAAGATGAGAACATCGCACTGGTTCCACTAGGAACCCCATTGCTAGCAGGACCTGGCGCAATCGTTGCAACAATGATTTTCGTTCAGCAAATTGATGGCCCAAGCATGGCGATCGGCTTAGTTGGCGCAGTCATTGCAGTGCACGTTGCTATTGCAGCAGCGCTGATGGCATCAACAACGATTATGAAGGTGATTAAAGAAGCGGGCGTGACATTAGTAGCACGTATTGCTGGTCTTTTACTTGCCGCGATTGCAGTTCAGATGCTGGTTGATGCAATTCGCGTTTTTGTTACAACTTAACTCTCTTTAAACTTCTTTGTTCGTGTGCGAGTTCGCTCAATCTTTGGCTTTGATTCGGCCTTCTTCTCAACGCGTTTTTCGGTAACTGCTTTTTGTTGTACAACAGGCTTGCTCTTAGTCAGACGTCCTGTGGAACCTGCTGGAATATCTAGTACTTCATAGAGGTGTGGGGAAGAGGAATACGTCTCTTCTGGTTCAGCTAATCCAAGATCTAGAACTTGATTAATCATCTTCCATCTAGCTAATTCATCCCAGTCAACGAATGTGACTGCAATTCCATGTGCACCGGCACGTGCTGTACGACCAATGCGGTGAACATAAGTCTTTTCATCTTCTGGGCACTGATAATTAATGACATGTGTAATTCCATCGATATCGATTCCTCGAGCAGCAACATCTGTTGCAACGAGAACATCTGACTTGCCCGCCTTGAAATCACCTAAAGCTTTTTCACGAGCGCTCTGTCCGAGATCTCCATGGATTGGTGCGGCCCTAAAGCCACGCTCCATAAGATCTTCTGCTGTCTTTTGGCAGGTGCGCTTAGTGCGACAAAAAACCATTGTTGGTCCACGGCCTTCAGCCTGCAAAATACGGGCCAGCATCTCAATTTTATCCATGGCATGCGCGCGCAGAACATGCTGCTTAATGCGTGTAACAACCGCGCCTTCATCCTCTGAATCTTGAGTGCGAATATGAATAGGTTGATTCATAAAGCGTCGTGCGAGAGCGATGATGTCTCCAGGCATAGTTGCTGAGAACAACATGGTTTGCATGCGATTAGGAGTATTCGCCAAAATCTTTTCAACATCAGGTAAGAAACCAAGATCTAACATTTCATCTGCTTCATCTAAAACTAGGCGTGATACTTGCTTTAAGCGCAGCTGGCCCTGGCGCGAGAGATCAAGTAAACGACCTGGTGTGCCAACAACGATTTCAATTCCAGCTTGCAGCGCTTCAATCTGCGGTTCAAATGCTCGCCCACCATAAACAGCTAGCGTTCTAATTCCACGGTTACTTGCTAACTCTTCAATGTCTTTTGTTACCTGTGTACATAATTCACGCGTTGGAACGACGATCAGAACCTGTGGCATTCCTTTATGTTCAAAATCAGCCCACTCTGAATCATTTGGTGCAATTACTCTCTCGATAACAGGTACGCCGAAAGCTAGAGTTTTTCCAGTTCCAGTTTTAGCTTGGCCAATAACGTCACCATCACTAAGTGCGATAGGCAAAACCATCTCTTGAATAGCAAATGGGGCGATGAAGCCGTGAGCATGCAGAGCTTCAATAGTTTCGGGGCGAAGTGGGAGTTCTGCGAAAGTTTTCGACACGCTAAATGGCGCCAGAAATTTGTTTATTAGTGGTGCTCATAGAAGTAATCCTATCGGAGTTAATTGCGAGGGAAACCCGAAATTCCTCGCCACATGAGGTTGTTGACCAATTCAACTGCCTGTTCACGCGTTAATGTGCTGTCTCGGTCTAACCAATGACGTGCTGTTACTTGGGCATATCCAATCATTCCAACACCTAAGAGCATTGACGCTTCTTTTGGAAGACCTGTATCAATTGAAATAACGGCACTCGCTGCTGCCGCGCAGTCATATGTCATTCGATTAAGTCGCTCACGCACTGATGGCTCAACACTCATATCGCTTTCAAATAGTAATCTAAAAGCTTCACCTTCTTTTTCAATAAAAGTGAAATATGCATCAACAGTGGCATGCACACGGTTGGCGTTATCAGGGGTGGAGGCAATTGCTTTCTGAATTTCAAAAACTAATGAATCAATATGCAAATCAAGAACTGCTAGATAGAGCTCTAATTTGGATGGGAAATGCTGATACAAAACTGGTTTGCTTACATTTGCACGATCTGCGATTTCATCCATGGCAGCAGAGTGATAACCAGCGGCAGTGAAAACCTCAAGGGCTGCTGAGAGCAAAAGTGCACGACGCTCATCGCGAGGCAAACGCGGCTTATTTGATGTATCAACTGTGCTCATTGGCGTAATCGTAGAGGCAGTAGAGGCGATTCGGCTAATAGCTGTAGCAACGCATGCGTAGATACGACAGAATTAACCTCCTATGAAAACTCCACCGCTTGTTAATCCGGGCCCAGCATTAAGTGGTGAGCAAGCGCGTCGATATAGTCGTCAGATCGTGATTCCTCAGATTCAAGCAAGTGGCCAAGAACGCATTCGAAACGCAAAGATTTTGTGCATTGGTGCCGGTGGACTCGGTTCTCCCGCTCTTATGTATTTGGCAGCAGCAGGGGTTGGAACAATTGGAATTGTTGATTTCGACTCGGTGGATGAAACTAATCTGCATCGGCAAATTCTTTATGGCCAGTCAGATATTGGAAAGAAGAAGGTTGAAGTTGCAAGAACTAAAATTCAAGAAAGCAATCCTTTAGTTACAGTAAATACTTATCCAGTAAGAATTGATAGGACAAACGTCCTTGAAATTATGTCCAACTACGACATTATCATTGATGCAACTGATAACTTTGCTACGCGCTACTTAATTAATGATGCGGCAGTCTTACTCAATAAACCTTATGTATGGGGTTCGGTTAATCGCTTTGATGGACAAGCTGCGATTTTTTGGAGCTCTCTTGGTCCATGTTATCGCTGTCTACATCCAACACCTCCTGCCCCGGGAATAGTTCAAAACTGCGCAGAGGCAGGTGTGTTAGGAGTTTTATGTGCATCAATTGCATCTATGCAAGTAAATGAAGTAATTAAGGCAATTACGGGCATTGGCGAACTTCAAATTGGAAAGCTTATGATCTATGAAGGGCTGGAGGCGGAGTATTCAAAGATTGATATTCATAAAAACCCAGAATGTGTGATCTGTAGTGCGAATCCAACGCAGGTAAATCTCCTAGAGAACTACGAAAGTTTTTGCGGTGTATTTTCTACAGCTGAAATCTCAGTCGAAGAGCTAAAGAGAAAGTTTGCAGCCAATGAGAACTTTCTTCTCATTGATGTGAGAGAACCGGAGGAGTTCGCAGACTCTAGAATTACTGGATCAGTACTAATCCCTAAAGGCGGTTTTGTCGACGCATCTGCTTTCAAACTACTTCCAAGAGATAAAGAGATTATTCTTCATTGTCGCTCTGGAGCCAGATCTGCAGAGTGTCTTGCACTTATTCAAGAGGCAGGCTTTACAAACTCACGCCACTTAGGTGGGGGAATACTTGCATGGGAGAAGTAATGAAAAGTTCTTATCAGGGCTATCGAATACTCCTTGTGCATGCTCATCCTGACGATGAAACAATTAACAATGGCGCAACCATGGCTCTTTATGCATCACTTGGAGCCCAAGTCACTTTGG
Organism: uncultured Actinomycetes bacterium; assembly: GCA_937888825.1. Lineage (GTDB taxonomy): Bacteria > Actinomycetota > Actinomycetes > Nanopelagicales > Nanopelagicaceae > Planktophila. The sequence goes on from CALBFE010000106.1 coordinate 20,926, forward strand.
TAACTTGCACGAGAGGAGAAGAAGGAGAAGTTTTAGTTCCTTCTCTTTCTTACTTAGCAAGTGGTGAAAAAGATGAGTTAGGAAAGCATCGCGAAACTGAATTAGCTCTTGCAATGAAAGTTTTGGGTATTTCAGATTTCAGGTTTCTAGGTCATTATCGAGATAGCGGAATGATGGGAACGGAACCAAATGAGCGCCCAGATGTTTTCTGGCAGGCGGATTTGGATTTGGCCGCAAGGGAGCTTGTTAAAATAATTGAAGAAGTAAAACCTCATGTCCTGATTACTTATGATGAAATCGGTGGTTATGGTCACCCAGATCATATAAAAGCGCATTTAGTGGCCATGAGGGCAAGTGAATTAGCAAAATGGCAAATACAAAAGATTTACTGGAACACTGTGCCTAAATCAGTTATTGCGCAGGGAATGGAGGCGATGAAAGAGATTGGTTCAGATTTCTTTGGTGCTGAAAGCGTTGATGATTTACCGTTTGCTAAAGATGATTCCTTCGTCACGACTTTAATTGATGGCAATGATTTTGTTGACGCCAAAATGGCTGCTATGAAAGCCCATGAAACTCAGATTGCATTAGATGGTCCATTCTTTGCACTCTCAAATAATCTAGGCTTACAAGTCTGGGGACATGAGTACTACACCTTAGTTAAAGGGCAAAAGAGCGAACCTTATGATGAACATGGCCGTGAAAACGATTTAACTTCAGGGGTAGTTCTGTAATGCGCAAGGTCTATGCGATTGCAATAGGTGCTGGTCTGGGTGTGGGCTCGGTATTTTTGCATTCAACCTTAGTTCCATTTGGTTTGATTTTTGTTTTACTTGCAACTGTGGTCGGTATTTGGAGTATTGGTCGTTTGTGGGGCGGACGAACTCTAAAAATATTGGCTGCAGTTGCATGGACATTTGTAGTGTTGCGCGCAGGTTTCCCAGGTATAAACGAGGAGTATTTGATTGAAGGTAGTGCTGTTGGAATTTCACTGATCAATCTGGGATTTTTAGCATTAGTACTTGCAATATTGCTTCCTGCTTAACGCCAGTTCCAGGTTTGCCCTTCAGGACCATCCATAATTTCAAGTCCGCTTCCTTCCAACTCAATTCTTAACTCATCACTCTTAGCCCACTGCTTTTCACTTCTTGCGATTTGTCTCAGTTTCAGAATCTCCTCTTGTTCTGAAGTTAAAGGCTTGATTAATTCTTCACGATTAAGATCAAGACCTAATATTTGATCGGCAAAAAGAAATAACGCTGCGCGATTACTGAGGTCATCATTTTTTTCTAGGTTGCGCAGATATTGAATGGCTTTTGGCGTGTCCAAATCGTTATCAAGAATCTCTAAAAATACTTGATCTTTCACTGCGACCTGTGTTCCCCATGCTTGAACTTTTTTGCGCCAGCGTTTAAGAGTTGCATCTGCTGCTTCAATCGATGCCCACGTTAAATCCATTTGGGATCTATAGCGGTTTTCTAGAAAACATAATCTCACGGCAAGGGGATCAAAACCCCGATCTATAACATCTTTAAGGAGGACAACGTTTCTGGCACTTTTAGACATCTTGCGCCCTTCAAAAAGCAGATGCTCACCATGAAGCCAAAGATCCACGCTCTCGTTTCCAGTGATTGCATTTGATTGAGCTCGTTCATTTTCATGATGAGGAAAACGCAGATCGATTCCTCCGACGTGAAGATTTATGTGTGAGTTTAAGAAGTGAAGTGACATTGCTGAACATTCAATATGCCATCCAGGAAAACCTGAGCCCCATGGTGAATCCCAAATCATTTCGCTACGTCCACTAGCGCTCTTCCAAAGCGCCCAGTCAGCATGAAAACGTTTCGCGCCATCTTCGCTGTACTCATGACGATGACCAGGCTTCAAGGCATCTAAGCGATTACCACTTATTGCGCCATAACTTGGAAATGCCTGGGCTGAAAAATAAACAGTGCCATCTTCACCTACATATGCAATCTCCTTGATGATGAGTTGTTCAATCATTGTGATCATTAACTCAATAGATTCACTAGCTCTTGGATATGCATCTGCCTTTTCAATATTTAGACCCGCCAAGTCAATATGAAAAGACGCTTCATATCTTCGGGCCACTGTAAATGGATCAAGGGATTCTGCTTTAGCCTGGGCAAGCATTTTGTCTTCACTCTCAATATCTTCTGACATGTGCCCAACATCGGTAATATTTTGAATGAGCTTCACATTAACGCCATTGGCTATGAGAACGCGACGCACCAGATCTGATAGTAGGAATGTTCTTAAATTTCCCACATGTGCATCACGATAAACCGTAGGCCCACAGCAATACATTGTTGTCGTACCATTAGTTGAAGTGACAGGCGCAAGCTTTCGAGAAGCAGTGTCATAGAGTCGAAGGCTCACTTTTTTTCAACCACTTCTTTCCATAGAGCAATCTCATCATATGAAAATTCGATGAGTTTTCCATGTCGATTGCGCAGGGTGATGGGGGACTCGAGATGGCCCACGATGTCACGGAATCCACCCTCGGGATCATGCAAGCGGATGGTGACTCGCTTTCCGAGGAGGGCGCTAAATGTGGCCTCTAGACCCTGTTTCATGGCTCAACGATAAACCTTAATTTCAAATATCGCGCCAGGAGAGCCGATACGATTACAATCTGGGAGTTGGTAACTAATATTTCTTACGGAGGCAAGTCGTGACTTATGTGATCGCTGAACCATGTATCGATGTAAAAGATAAATCGTGCATCGCTGAGTGTCCTGTGGACTGCATCTATGAAGGCGATCGCATGCTCTATATCCAAGCCGATGAATGTGTTGACTGTGGTGCGTGTGAGCCTGTGTGTCCGGTTGAGGCTATTTACTACGAAGATGATGTTCCACCACAGTGGAAGCAATTTGGAAAAGTTAATACAGAGTTTTTCGTTGAAATAGGTTCACCAGGTGGAGCCAACAAAGTCGGAGCAACTGGCACTGACCATGAACTTGTAAAAGCTATTCCCCCTAAGAGCGAGTAATTTTTCTTGCGCTCTTCACTCCCAGATTTCCCCTGGGACGCTCTTGCCCCTTATGGAGATAAGGCTCGTGCACACCCTGGCGGGATAATTGATCTCTCAGTTGGAACCCCTGTAGATCCCACACCTGAATTCATTCAAACAGCATTACGTGAAGCCTCTAATTCACCGAGTTATCCAGTAACTGCTGGCACACCAGAATTACGTGCAGCAATAACTGCTTGGGCCAAATCTCGTTTAGGTGCCACCGGTGATTTTGATGTTCTACCTGTCATTGGCTCTAAAGAGTTAGTTGCTTGGTTACCAACAATTTTAGAATCTAAAAAAGTTCTCATTCCAGAGATTGCTTATCCCACTTATCATGTGGGTGCATTAATCGCACAAGCACAATCAGTTCCTGTTCCAATCAGTGCAAAGAGCTGGCCTAGCGCTGATTTAGCTTGGATGAATTCACCATCAAATCCAACTGGACGAGTCCACAGCATTGAAGAAATAAAGGAATGTATTGCTTGGTCAAGAGCAAATGATGCTGTCTTGATTTCAGATGAGTGCTATTTGGAGTTTGATCACAATGCCACTTCGACATCTGTGATGGCTTTAACAGAAAGTAATAACAAGAATATTTTGGCTGTTCACTCATTGTCTAAACGTTCTTCAATGGCTGGATATAGAGCCGCATTTATGGTGGGTGATTCTTCGCTCATCGCAAAGATTCGTGAACTCAGAAAGCATGCAGGCATGATGGTTTCATTGCCGGTACAAAAAGCAATGACGGTTGCACTAGGTGATGATGCGCATGTTGCGCAGCAACGCGGGCGATATAACGCACGACGCGATGCTCTGCGCCCAGCACTTGAAGCCTGTGGATTTCGAATTGAATTTAGCGAGGCAGGTCTCTACATCTGGTGCACCCGTGATGAAGATGCATGGACAAGTGTTGATTGGTTAGCACAGCACGGAATCCTGGCGACCCCAGGCAGTTTCTATGGCGAAAAAGGTAAGAACCATATTCGCATCGCAATGACCGTGACTGATGCAGCCATAAAAGATGCAGTTAGTCGTTTAAAGGCTTAGCCGATGACCGTTGGAATTCTTCTTGTAGGTGGCTTTGGTACGCGTTTGATGCCACTGACTAAAAACGCACCAAAACCAATGCTTACTGTTGCTGGTTTGCCAGTAACAGAGCATCAGCTAGCTCTGGCAAAAAGGGCAGGAATAACAACAGTAGTTCTTGCCACTTCTTATCTATCTGAGGTTTTTATTCCTTATTTTGGGGATGGATCTAAATGGGGGATGAAACTGCTCTATGCCGTTGAAAAAGAGCCCTTGGGCACAGGCGGGGCGATTAGAAATGCGGCAAAACTATTAGCGACTGATGAATCTGTAGTCGTCTTTAATGGTGATGTTTTGAGTTCACACAATTTAGCGCTGCAGATTCAAGAACATGAAGCAAATAATGCTGATGTAACCTTGCATCTAACAGCAGTTGAAGATGCTCGTGCTTATGGTTGTGTTCCAACTGATTCTGATGGTCGCATAACAGCTTTTCTAGAAAAAATGGAAAATCCAGTAACAAATACTATTAACGCTGGGTGCTATGTTTTTAAATCTTCAGTGATTCAATCAATAGAACCGAATCGAGTTGTCAGTGTTGAGAGAGAAGTTTTCCCAAATCTTGTTGCCAGCCATGGCAAAATCTTTGGTTTTATTGATGATTCTTACTGGTTAGATATCGGCACACCACAAGCTCTGCTTAAGGGTTCAAGAGATTTAGTTACAGGGTCAGCCGATGCCTCTGCATTGACTGCAGATCTTATTGAAAGTGCAGGCAAGGATTTCTTAATAATGAAAGGCGCTCAGGTGGATCCTTCTGCTCATATTGATGAGGGCAGTTGCATTTCTAGCGGCGCTATAATTGGGGCGAGTGCCCACATTTCAGGGTCCATCATTGAATCTGGGGCCCAAGTGGGTGCCGGTGCAACAATCATTAATTCATTTATCGCATCTGGGGCAGTTGTGGCCAATTCAGTGAAAATATCGGCATCTTTTGTGACAAATACAGAAATAATTGAAATCCCTGCCTGATTTGAGCGTGAATCTCTACTGATAGGGGGGCATCTCTACTTGACTTATTCGACTTACACGCGTGTAATTCACTCTTAAGTAAGTCTTTTCCAAGAGGGATGAGACCTGAAGTTTTCAAGGAGAATCGACTATGCCGATTAAACCTGAAGCCACGAACTCCCCAACCCCTTCAACTGGCCCAAAAATCACACTAGCGACTGGCGAGAGTATTGAACTCTCTTGGCAAGAACGCGCATTGTGTGCGCAAACAGATCCAGAAGCATTCTTCCCTGAAAAAGGCGGCTCAACTCGCGAAGCAAAGCGTGTTTGTCTTTCCTGCGATGTTCGTTCAGAGTGTTTGGAATACGCACTTGCACACGACGAGCGTTTTGGAATTTGGGGCGGACTATCAGAGCGCGAACGTCGTCGCTTAAAGCGCCGTTCTGCGTAAGCTTTTAATCCCAACTCTTTAAGAGATGGTGGTTTAGTTGTGGCAATAACAGATAGACATTTAGTCACCGCAATTGTTGTTACACACGACGGTGAAACTTGGTTACCTGCAGTTGTTGCCGCAATAGCGTCACAAACTAGACCTGCAGATCAAATCATTGCAGTCGATACAGCATCAAATGATTCATCCACAAAACTTATTAAAGCGGCCCGCATTCCATTATTTGCAGCAGATCGTGATTGTGGATTTGGTGATGCTGTTGCGCTCGCAGTTGCAAAAATGCCTAAGCACATTGAAGGCAATAGTGAATGGATTTGGTTAATCCATGATGACTGCGCACCAACACCTACTGCACTTGAAAAACTATTAGAAGCAATTGATGATCGACCTCAAGTTGCAATGGTGGGACCAAAACTTCTTGGATGGCATGATCGCACACACATACTCGAAGCCGGAATAAGTATTGCTGGCAACGGTGCTCGCTGGACTGGTCTTGAAACCGATGAATATGACCAAGGCCAACATAATGGTATTCATGATGTTCTTTCAGTGAGTACGGCAGGTGCATTAATTCGCCGGGATATATTTGAAGAACTTGGTGGTTTTGATTCAAATCTTTCCCTATTTCGCGATGACATAGATTTTGGCTGGCGAGCCAGAGTTGCTGGGCATGGAGTTATAGCCACGACTGCTGCAGTTGCCCATCATGCTCAAGCTTCGGCATCAGAGCGACGCAGCGTGGACGTTAACGGAGCGTTCTTACATCGGCCATTACTTCTTGATCGTCGAAATGCTGCATACGTTTTATTAGCTAACTCTTCATGGTGGATGATTCCTTGGCTATCGATTCAATTATTAGCTTCTGCGATGGCACGCTCTATTGGCTATTTGTTAGCAAAACTTCCTGGGTATGCAGCCGATGAACTATTAGCCGTGGCTACTTTGATTATTAGGCCGGCTGAGATAGTTAAAGCAAGAAGATTTAGAAAAACAAAGAGATTAGTATCTGCCCGAGTAATCTCTTCCTATATCCCACCTCGTTGGTCACAGATTCGTCTATCAGCGGCCCGCGTTGCAGAAGTAATTAGAGCAAGAGTTATTCCTGTCACGGAGAGCTCTTCAGCGCCTGTTTTAAATTCACTAGAAGAAGAAGATCTACTGGTACCCACTAAAAGTTTACAGATAAGTAAGTTTTTAAAAAACCCAGCAATTTTTGGATATTTATTGCTTGCCATAATTGTTTTGATTCAATCCCGAAATCGTTTTGGGGCCTTAAACGGCGGTGCACTGGCAGCATCACCAAATGGTGCCCGGGATTTATGGGGACTCTATTTTGAATCATGGCACCAAGTTGGTATGGGTAGTTCACATGCTTCCCCAGCCTGGATTGCTGTGGTGGCAATGGCATCGACTCTGCTTCTAGGCAAAACACCATTTCTTATAACACTTTTCTTTTTAGTTGCACCACTTCTGATCATGTGGTCCGGCCACACATTCCTTCGAAAGCTTTCTAACAACCAATTCATTACTATTCCCGCTAGTTTCTTATATGCACTATCTCCAGTAGCTCTTGCCTCAGTGAACTCAGGGCGCCTAGCAACTCTTGTTGCGTTAATCATTGCTCCTCAAATTCCAATGATTCTGAGTAATTGGAAGCGAGTAGAGCTCAATAGCTGGCGTCGCGTCTACGGACTAAGTATTTTGTTAGCGGTCTTAACTTCATTTACCTTAATTACAACACTTGTGAGCCTAGGAGTCATAGGCTTTGCAATTGTCACTGATTATGATGAAAAACTTGCGAAATCCCAATTTCTTGCAAGAATTTATAAGCGTCTAACGTTGTTGATTTTCCCATTCTTACTGGTTGCACCATATTCCTTTGAAGCTCTCGTTAGTCCCGCTCGCTTTCTCGCAGAACCAGGTTTTAACCTTGCAGGAGGTTCAACTGCTTTAGTTCTTTCAGGTAATCCGGGCGGTGTTGGATCTCTGCCGTGGTGGACAATTAGTCCAATTCTACTTCTACTTATCATTGCTCTTTTTTCATCCTCCAATGCACGTTCTTTTGCACAAGTAGGTATCTCATTCATGTGCGCAGCAATTTTATTTTCATCTGTCTCAATTACGGTGCACGGCAATAGCTCTGGCACACGCACATGGGTTGGAACATTATTAGTTGGCGTAACACTTGCCTCTGTCGCAGCTGGGGTTGTAATTCTGGACCGCTTACGAACTGTGCTGATTGCAAGCAATATTCACTACCGCCATATATTGGCTGGATTACTTTTAGTAATTACCGCAATTTATTCAGTCTCTAGCATTGGTTGGTCTATTACAGCTGGTGCTAATTCTCCAGTGCAGAGCAATATGAAAACAGTTATGCCGGCTTTCCTAACTGCCGAAGCTGATACCAAAACCTTAGTGTTACGCGAAGTGGGACCTGAGAACTCAAAATCAATTCAGTATTACATCTCACGTGGTGAGGATATTTCACTAGGTGAGCCTGATGTTGCACCGGGACAAGTACGAGAGATCGAGATTGCGGCCCAGGAACTCATTGATGGCTCTGGAATTAGCAGCAGTCAAGTATTTTCTGCATATGGCATCAAATATGTATTTGTTAAGAATCCATTTAGCCGAAATGTGATTCGGACAATTGATGGTCTGGGTGGATTTGCGCGCACGTCAGCAACCTCAGCTGGTGTTGTTTGGAGAGTTACTGGCGTTACTGGAAGAATTATTTTTACGGCAAAAGATGGAACACGTTCTTTATTAGAAGCCGGTGAAGTTGGTGCTCGGACCATGGTTTATGGTCCAGGCTCAATTACTTTGACTGAAACTTTTGATCGTTCATGGCAAATTCTGCAAAATGGCTATCGATTAGATCGTGCTAAAGATGAACAGTCTTTGCCACAGTTCCAGGTGAAAGAAGCTGGGGAAATATCTCTGCTTCACGATGGAACTATCAGGCGGGCATGGCTATCACTGCAATTAATCGCATGGACGCTTGTCATAATCTTGGCAGCACCGGCTGGTCGTAGAAAACGTGAAATTTCAGAGAAGGAGCTGGCATGAAATTCAAAAAGCCTCTTCTTTCCATAACCGCACTTGTCACAAGCTTCCTGATTGCATCTGCGCTCACTACCGTCTCCAAGCCAAGTAGCTACTCTGAAAGCTATCCAGCGGTGGTTTGTCCTCCAACTCTCAATGGTTTAACTTCGCAAATATCTATTTCTTCAACCAAAACCCAGTACCAACGATTGGAAAATCGAAGTAGTAAGACTTTGCCATTTAAGGCACTTCGCTTCCCAGTATCCAAAGACTCATTAGTGATTACAGCTCTAGGAACCACCCCACTTATTTGGCAAAGCAGATCGGGAAGTTGGGCTGGAGGAACATTATGCTCTGGGCCAAACGCAGCAGCTTGGTTTGTTGGTGGAACCGCTAACGTCACAACTCGCGGCCGATTAATTCTTGTCAATAGTGGATTAAGCGATGCCATCGTAGATATTCAAAGTTACACCGAGAATGCAAAGCAACCGATTAAATCTGTAAATTTAAAGTCAAAGAGCTATATGCAACTTTCAATTGACTCACTTGCACCGGGTGATAGAGCTTTGGCCGTTCAGGTAATTCCAAGATCTGGTCGAGTCAATGCATTCATGATTGATGAACAAGGGGCAGGATTAAAAGCACTAGGTGGTGATTTTGTAAACTCCTATCCGGTTGCGAGTAAAGAAGTTGTAATCCCTGCTATACCCAATCAGCTTCCCAAAAAGGGGCAAAAAGCTTCTGCTTCACATACGCTACGAATTCTTACCCCAGGCGATGTCGATACAACATTTACCTTAGAGGTTTTATCTGCCGACGGCAGATTTGTGCCGGTTGGAATGAGCTCACGTTCGATTGATGCTGGCGTTGTATCTGAGTTTTCATTAGAGCCCAAAATTTCAGCAAGTGCCTTTGCAGTTCGAATCACTTCTCCAGAACCAATAGTTGCATCGATTTCATCATCAGTAACAATTAGTGGGCACAAAGACTTTGTTTGGAGTACTGCCACACCACCTCTTACACCCATGACTATTGCTGTGACTGGACTATCACCACTGATTGCATTTGCTGGCAATTCCATTTCCGTCAAGGTTCAAGCTAAATTAATAAATGGAAAAACTCTTAGCACAGTAGTTAAAGGAAGCGATATTGCTACTTGGCGCGTTCCAGCAAATTCAAGGTCAATTACGATTGTATCCAGCACTAAAGGGGTCTTTGCTGGCGCCTTGATAGCCTCAAGTAATGGTTATGGATTTATTCCTATCCAGAATGGCAGTGCTCTCACACGAGTAGAAGTTCCGAATTCAAACATTCGTGTTCTAAATCCCTAGTAATCCCTAATAATTGGTACACAGGCCACTAATGTTCTAACCATGAAGTCACCAGCACAGGTCGGACGAGCTTGCTCCCGTGTGGGCTGCCGTTCAGTTGCCGCGATGACTCTTACATATATTTATGCTGAATCAACTGCGGTAGTTGGACCTCTTGCAACTTATTCAGAACCACATGCATATGATCTATGTGCAATTCATGGTGAGCGTTTGAAAGTTCCACACGGATGGAATGTCATTAAGCAAGAGCTAACAGGAAATGAGCCTGGTCCATCAGATGATGATTTAATGGCGATCGCAGATGCCGTACGTGAAGTTGCAAAGCGAAGTGAAGAAGCACCGGCAGCTGTCGGTGAAGATACTTCACAGGCTTCAATTGGACGCCGAGGACATCTTCGAGCTGTTCCATCGTAAGGATCAATTAATGTCGCAAGAGATTGCAAATATTTTTAAAGCCTATGACATTCGTGGACTCGTTAATTTAGAAATAACTCCAGATTTCACTTTTGCTACAGGTGTTGCTTTTGCACACTTTCTGCAACAACAGCGTGAGCCGGGAACAGTTGTTATTGGTGAAGATATGCGTCCATCTTCAATTCCACTCGCAGATGCATTTTCTGCCGGTGTCACTTCTTTGGGAATGGATGTCATTCGAATTGGTTTGGCCTCAACAGATATGTTGTATTTTGCTTCAGGCAAACTTGGCTTACCAGGTGCGATGTTTACGGCTAGCCATAACCCTGCGCAATATAACGGCATAAAACTCTGTCTGAGTAGCGCACGACCTATTGGTAAAGAATCAGGTTTACTTACCATTGAAAATTTTGTTCGAAAAGGTTCAGCACTTGAGCTTCGCTCTGTAGGTGTAGAAACTCAACGGGACATGCTTGAGGAATATGTGGATCACCTTTTAAGCCTGGTGGATCTTTCCTATATTCGTCCGCTTAAAATCGTTATAGATGCAGGAAATGGAATGGCTGGGCACACAGCTCCAGCGATATTTGCCCGTTTAAACTGTGAAGTAATCCCAATGTACTTTGAACTAGATGGAACTTTCCCAAATCATGAGGCCAATCCAATTGATGAAAAGAATCTAGGAGATCTTCAAAAGGCAGTTATCAAACACAAAGCAGATTTAGGTTTAGCTTTTGATGGTGATGCCGATCGCTGCTTTTTAGTTGACGAGAAAGCTAATGCAATTAATCCATCTGACTTAACATCCTTGATTGCAGAGCGGGAACTAAAGAAAAATCCTGGTGCAACGATTATTTATAATTTAATCTCATCACGTGCTGTATTGGAAGTTATTGAAGAGAATAGTGGCGTTGGACTTCGCTCGCGTGTTGGTCATTCTTATATAAAGAAAATGATGGCTGAGAGTAAAGCGATTTTTGGTGGGGAACATTCAGGCCACTTCTATTTTGATGATTTCTGGAGAGCAGATTCAGGAGCACTTGCTGCTCTGCATGCAATCGCAGCACTGGGGGAATCTGATCAACCTATGTCAGAGATTTTGAGGCCGTATCAGCGGTATTCACTCAGTGGTGAAATTAATTCCAAAGTTGCCGATACGCAGGCGGCAACTGCATTAGTTGAATCCACATACAGTTCAATGGCCGGGGTTACAATCGATTATCTTGATGGACTCACGGTTAATGGCGACACATGGTGGTTTAATCTTCGGCCATCAAACACGGAGCCGCTACTTCGACTCAACGTTGAGGCCAGGGAGCCAGGGCGCATGCAAGAGCTACGTGATGAGGTTCTCGCCCTTATTCGTGGCTAGGTGCGCGTCTTCATTACTCGCTTTAGGCGTGGGGGCAGTAACCTAGGCTCCTGACCGCAGTCGATAAAAGGAGCTTTTTGTGAACGTACCAGTTACTTCTACTCTTCCAAAGCACGATATTGCAGATGCATCTCTTGCTGCACAGGGACGCATGCGCATTGAATGGGCAGAGCGCAATATGCCTGTTCTTTCTCAAATCCGTGAACGCTTTGAAAAGTCACAGCCATTTGCTGGTGTTCGCATCTCTGCATGCATGCACGTAACAACTGAGACAGCTGTTTTAATGCGCGTTCTAAAAGCTGGCGGCGCTGATATTGCGCTATGTGCATCAAATCCACTTTCAACTCAAGATGACACTGCAGCAGCTTTGGTCCATGAATATGGAATCTCTGTTTTTGCTCGTAACGCAGTTGATCGTGATGGTTACTACAAGCACATCAACGCTTCTCTTGATATCGAACCACACCAAGTTTTCGATGATGGTTGCGACCTCGTCAACACTCTTCACACAACTCGCAAAGAGTTAATTCCAAATATTGCTGGTGGTTGCGAAGAAACTACAACAGGGGTTATTCGTCTGAACCAGATGGCAAAAGATGGTGCACTTCAGTTCCCAATGATTGCTGTTAACGACACAGACACAAAACACATGTTCGATAACCGCTATGGAACAGGTCAATCAACTCTTGATGCAGTATTTCGTTCAACTAACTTCCTTCTAGCAGGACGCATTCTTGTTGTTGCTGGATTTGGTTACTGCGGTAAGGGTGTTGCAGAACGCGCTAAGGGAATGGGCGCAGATGTCATCGTTACTGAAATTGATCCCACCAAAGCATTAGATGCCATGATGCAAGGTTTCCGCGTTATGCCAATGGCAGATGCTGCAAAGGTTGGCGATGTTTTCATTACGGTTACAGGTAACCGCGATGTATTGCGTGATGAGCACTTTGCAGTCATGAAGGACGGCGCAATCATGGCTAACTCAGGTCACTTTGATATTGAAATCGATGTAGCTTGGCTAGAACAGCATGCAGTTAAGAAGAATGCAAAGATGCGTCATCAGACTGATGAATATGTCATGGCCGATGGTCGCCGTTTGCTTCTTCTTGCTGAAGGACGTCTTGTAAACCTTGGTGCAGCAGAAGGTCACCCAGCATCAGTTATGGATATGTCATTTTCTGATCAGGCGCTTACTGCTGAATACCTTGTTAAGGAAGCTAAGAACTTGAAGCCTGGTGTTCACAACGTTCCTACATATATTGATAAGGAAGTTGCTAGCTTGAAGTTAAAGAGCATGGGCGGTCACATTGACACACTTACTCCAGCACAAGATATGTACTTGAACTCTTGGGAGCACGGTAGCTAATGACATTGGTTATGGTCGTCGATGACGACCAGGACCTTGCCGAAATGCTCGGCATTGTTTTAACCGGTGCAGGCATTGATGTAGACCTCGTAAGTCGCGGGGATGAAGTTCTTGATGTATTTCGTAACAATCCACCAGATTTAGTTCTGTTGGATGTTATGTTGCCTGGACTCGATGGAATTGAAGTGTGTAAATTGATTCGTGCGGAATCAATGGTTCCAATCATTATGTTGACGGCAAAGGGTGATTCACACGATGTTGTACGTGGGCTTGAAGCTGGCGCAGATGATTACATGCTTAAGCCATTTAGACATCCATCAGAGTTAATTGCCCGTATTCGCACTCGCTTGCGCCGAACAAATGTTGATATTGCTGGCCTATTAACTATTGGCGACTTAGCCATTGATGTTCAAGCCCATCAAGTTTTGCGGGCAGGCAAACAGATTTCATTGACTCGATTAGAGTTTGATTTATTAGTAGCACTTGCTAAAGAGCCTGGACGAGTATTTAGGCGTGATGCGTTGCTCAGTGAAGTATGGGGCTATCGCCATTCCACTGATACGCGCCTTGTAAATGTCCACGTTCAACGTCTTCGCTCCAAGATCGAACATGATCCAGAGCGACCTGAGATTGTGGTTACTGTGCGCGGAGTTGGTTATAAAGCTGGAGTGATGGGCGGTTCCTAAGATATGAACCGTATCTTCTTACACTTTCGTAATTCACTTGCAACTAGAGTGATTATCTCAACTGTTCTGCTTTCCCTAGGCGTTGTATACCTGACTGGCTCTGCTCTCAACTCACAGCTAGCCACCGGAATTAAGAAAGTAAATCTGGAATCTTCGCGTATTGAAGCCCGTTCAACAATATTTTCAGCTGAATATCGCTTTCTACTGGCTGAAGGCGAAGAAGAGGCTGCTGTGTTTAAAGTTATCAACGACATCATTAGCTCTGCTACTTCACTTACTTCGAATGAGAATACCAGAGAAGTTGTCTTCATTCGCAGCCCTGGCAACAGTCGCATTCAAAATTATGAAATTACCTCTAATCAAGTTGATCCGGTATCAATTCTTGAGAATTTAAGTAAGCGTGTACGAAAAAATCCAGATTTAGTTTCTTCCAATATCACTATCCAATACGCAGGTGGCTTAAGAATTCCTGGTCTAGCTTTTGGTCAAAAAGTTCAGATCCCTGGGGCTGGCCAGTATGAGATGTATATGCTCTTTTCATTGGCTAACCAAAATGCAACACTAGATTTGATTCAACGTCTTTTGCTATTAACAGGCTTGGTCTTGGTTCTATTGATTGCATTAATTGTTTGGCTAGTAGTTCGCCAAGTTGTTCGACCCGTTCGGGAGGCGGCCGCGATTGCAACTCAGTTTACATCTGGAGATTTTCGCCAACGTATGAAAGTAGTCTCACAAGATGAAATCGCCACTTTGGGAACTGCTTTTAATGAAATGGCAGAGTCATTAGAGAAACAGATTGCGCGTCTAGAAAACCTTTCTCGGGTACAGCAACGCTTTGTTTCAGATGTTTCTCATGAACTTCGTACACCGCTGACGACTCTTCGAATGGCCTCTGAAGTAATTAACGCTTCACGCGATAGTTTTAACCCAGTGGTTACTAGAAGTACTGAACTCTTAGTCGCCCAGCTAGATCGCTTTGAACGCTTACTTGAGGATTTACTTGAAGTAAGCCGATTTGATGCCGAAGTTGCTGTCATTGAAGCCGTTGACTTCGACATTGTTTTGTTAGCTAATCGATGTGCACAGGACTTGGAGCTCGTGGCCCGAGAGCGATCTACAGATCTTCGCATTTACTGCATTGCCGAGAGTATTACTGTGAAAGCAGATATTAGAAGAGTTGAGCGCATCCTACGTAACTTGTTCTCAAATGCCATCGATCATGCTGAAGAAAAGCCTGTGGCAGTCACAATTGTGGCAAGTGAGCATGATGTGGCAGTTGGTGTGAGAGATCATGGAATTGGTTTAGATGAAAACGCCCTTACCCGAGTATTTGATCGGTTCTGGCGCGCTGATCCTTCACGAGCAAGAACACGTGGTGGCACTGGTTTGGGACTTTCAATTGCACTAGAAGATGCTCGTTTGCATAATGGAGAGCTCGAAGCATGGGGAAGACTTGGTAAAGGCGCTCATTTTGTATTAACACTGCCACGTCAAACTCGACAAGGAATTGAATCACGCTTGATTAAATTAATACCAGATGATGTACACGTCTAGTGTCCACAAGCACGTTAGCCTGAATTCTTTTCACGGTAACTTGCCATTGTGCAAGTTTTTTCAGAGCTGAGCCAGCTGCTCTTTCCAACTAGATGTTATGGATGTAATGCTATTGGAATTTCTATTTGCTCAAATTGCCGTAGAGAATGGCATCCTCACTACTACCTCACGCACATTCAAGGGTTACAAGTAAATTCAGCAGTTCTATATTCTCCAACTGCAAGCAAGATTATCTTGGCAGCTAAAGAGCATGGTTTAAAAGGGGCTGATGAGTTAATCATTGAGGCCATTGTTCATGTTCTCAGTAGGGCTAATTTTGATAAATATAATGTGCGGTTAGTTCCGATTCCCTCATCGGCGATAAATAAGCGAAGAAGAGGTAGAAGTTTTATTCCCGACATTTGTAATGAAATTTCTGCGAGAACTTCCATACCTATAGTTCCAGCTTTGACAATTCTTCGGAAGGTCAAAGATCAGAGCACCCTTAATGCAAAGGCAAGGCTCAATAATATGCGTGGAGCTTTTGGAATAGCCGAGAATATTTATCCTCGGGGTGACTTAATTCTCATTGATGATGTTGTCACTACAGGGGCCACAGTCTCTGAGGCGGCCAGAGCCCTGAATTCACATGGATTTACGGTCTTGGGCTCAGTTACCGCTTGCGTGGCTCAACCTCTACGATAGGGGTCTGGAAAGAGAGATTTGATCAGTTCATGAGCTTTGAAAGGTTGCATTGATGCCAGCGTTTTTTGACAGGCTTATGCGTGCAGGTGAAGGTCGCATCCTTCGGGAGCTGAGCAAGATTGTTGTTGTCGTTAATGGACATGAATCTCGCATTGTTGCAATGTCAGATTCAGAGCTTCGCTCACAAACCGAACTGTTCAAAGAGCGCTTTTCTAATGGTGAATCTCTAGATGATTTGATGCCAGAAGCATTTGCTGTCGTGCGTGAAGCTGCAAAGCGAACCCTGGGGCAGCGACATTACGATGTTCAAATTATGGGTGGCGCCGCACTTCATAAAGGCAATATCGCAGAAATGCGAACTGGTGAAGGAAAGACTTTAGTTGCAACTTTGCCATCTTATTTAAATGCACTTGCTGACCGTGGAGTTCACGTTGTTACAACAAATGATTATTTAGCAGAGCGCGACAGTGAATGGATGGGACGTATTCACCGCTTCTTAGGATTAAAAGTTGGCGTGATTTTGGCCAATATGACTCCCTCAGAGCGACGTGAGGCATACCTAGCTGATATTACATATGGAACAAATAATGAATTTGGTTTTGATTATTTACGTGACAATATGGCATGGACCCTTGAAGAGTGCGTGCAACGTGATCATTTCTTCGCTGTTGTCGATGAAGTTGACTCTATTTTAATTGATGAAGCTCGTACCCCATTAATCATTAGTGGACCAGCTGATAAAGCCACGAAGTGGTACATGGAGTTTGCAAACCTTGTAGGCAAATTGCAGCGCGATGTTCATTATGAAGTTGATGAAAAGAAGCGCACCATTGGAATCCTTGAAGATGGTGTAACAAAAGTTGAAGAGCTTCTACAAATCGGAAACCTTTATGAGGCTGCCAATACCCCAATGATTGGTTACCTCAATAACGCAGTGCGGGCAAAAGAGCTCTTTAAGCGTGATAAAGATTATGTAGTCATGAATGGTGAACTTCTCATCGTTGATGAGCACACCGGTCGTATGTTGGCTGGACGTCGCTATAGCGAGGGTTTACATCAAGCGCTAGAAGCAAAAGAGCGCATTGAAATCAAGGATGAAAACCAAACTCTTGCAACTATTACATTACAGAACTATTTCCGTCTTTACGACAAGCTCTCAGGTATGACTGGTACAGCTATGACTGAGGCCTCTGAATTTCATCAGATTTATAAACTGGGTGTTGTTCCTATCCCAACAAATCGCTCAATGGTTCGCATTGATCAACCTGACCTTGTTTATAAATCTGAGGCTGGCAAATTCATCGCAGTTACGGCTGATATTGCTGAAAAATATCGCAAGGGTCAACCAGTTCTAGTTGGAACTGTCAGTGTTGAAAAATCAGAAGAACTATCTAGTTTTCTTCGCAAAGCCGGAGTTCCACATGAGGTTCTTAACGCTAAGCACCACGAGCGCGAAGCAGCAATTATCGCTCGCGCAGGTGTTAGAGGCGCAGTAACCGTTGCAACAAATATGGCTGGTCGCGGCACTGACATCATGCTCGGTGGAAACCCTGAGTTCATGGCAGATTTCGAATTACAACGGCGAGGCCTTTCTCCAGTTGATGATGCAGAGCAATATGAAAAAGCGTGGCCAGATGAAATTACTCGCCAAAAGGAAGCCGTTGCACTAGGTCATGAAGAAGTAATTGCTCTTGGTGGACTTTATGTTTTAGGAACCGAGCGACATGAATCTCGACGCATTGATAATCAGCTGCGTGGTCGTTCTGGTCGTCAAGGCGATCCTGGTGAATCACGTTTCTATCTCTCACTTCAAGATGAACTCATGCGTCGATTTAACTCAGGAATGGTTGAGCGCTTCTTAACGGCCGCAGGTATCCCCGAAGATGCCCCAATTGAATCTAAAATGGTCAGTAACGCTATTCGCTCAGCGCAGACACAGGTTGAATCTCAGAACTTTGAAATGCGTAAAAATGTTTTGAAGTATGACGATGTAATGAATCGCCAGCGCCAAGTTGTTTATGGTGAGCGCCGGATGGTTCTAGAAGGTGCTGATATTGAGGATCAGGTGGCGACTTTCGTTAGTGACACCTTGACTGCCTACGTCAGCATGGCTACCTCAGAAGGTTATTCAGAGGATTGGGATCTAGATACTCTATGGAATGCACTTAAAACCATTTACCCAATCTCATTTACTATTGATGAACTTGTTGCCCGAGTTGGTTCACGAAATGGATTAGATGCAGAGTTCTTAACTGCTGCAGTAATTCAAGATTGCCAAGCAGCTTATGCAAAGCGTGAAGAGTCACTTGCTTCAGAAGTGATGCGTGAATTAGAGCGCAAGGTTTTGCTCTCTGTTCTAGATCGTAAATGGCGCGAGCATCTTTATGAGATGGATTATCTGCAAGAGGGAATTGGCCTCCGAGCTATGGCTCAGCGTGATCCACTCGTTGAATATCAACGCGAAGGCTTTGATTTGTTCTCAGCGATGATGGATGCAATCAAGGAAGAGATAGCAGGATTCCTCTTCAATATCGAAGTAACTGTTGAAGCCTCAAGCAAGGAAGTAAGTGGTGCAGGCCTTGAAGCTAAGCCATTGTCTTCGAGTGGTCTTCAATATACAACTGCAGATGAATCTGGTGTGAAAACTACTGGAGATGTTTCGCGTAATGCACAATGTCCATGTGGCTCAGGTAAGAAATATAAGCGTTGTCATGGCGGTGCTTAAAGCAAGTTAAGGGCAGTACACAACCACCGCTTATCAATGCCTTCGAACCTAACAAGCATCACACGTAATCGATCCTCAAATCGAATAGTGATTGTTGCTTCACAAATTCCATCTAACGGTTCCTGAATATGGATCTTACGAAGGTGGCCAATCTCTTTCTGTGTGCCTGCTTGTCGGACTAAGTCAGAGAAGATTCTGTGATGACACAAAGATTCAACTTGCCTGGGTGAGCGCCGTCCCGCCCAAATTTCAACAATTGAATGGGCAAAGCGCTCTGTCCAAACTCCGAGTTCAGGGAGATCTCTTGCAGAAGTGGGTTCAGGGGCAAAATCTGGATCAAACTCATCATCAAATCGAGATGGAACTAAATAGAGTTTGCTGGGTTTGAATTGTGTAGTCAGTGGCTGAGGTCGGAAGATTTCTAGTAGCGGATGCTGCCAGTCGATATTTGTTGCACTTACTAGCTTCTCTATGCGAAAACTACTTATCGAAATCTCTTCAGTTACTGGGTTGGTTGTCATGAGTGAAGGCTTTAACTTTTCACAGGTTTTGTGGTCAACCATTGGGTTGAATTCTTCTCATCACAAAGGATGAGTGTGGATAAGGATGGCGTCATTGTCTGTCAATGCAATTGGGTGCACTCATGAGAAAACCACCTTCAAGTAGTCGATCCAGAATGCCATTAGCAATCTCCCTCATTATTGCTTCCTTTATTTCAGCCTTCTTTTTGGCCAGTTTTTCCCAATCGACGACGCAGTATTGGGTTGCAAATATTGACTTGCAGAGTGGACATCAAATCTCAACTGGAGATCTTTCGCTTATGGATTTGGATCTATCAGCAAGTTCCATGATTTATCTATCAAAAGATTTAGATCCGCTAGGACAAGTAGTCATAAAGAATGTCGATGCGGGGGAAGTTATGGCCATCAACTCGGTGAGTTCCACAGCCAAGACAATGGCCAGTAGCGCTGTTCCACTGAGTATTCGATCTGTTGACCTTGCTGCTGGAATCTATGTTGGAGCATTAGTAGATATCTATTGGGTAATAGATAGCCTTAATGGTGAAGCTCCCCAGGATCCAATTCTTATTCTTGGCAGCGTTCCAATCATCAGTGCTGATGCGAAGAGTAAGAACTTTGGCACAGACGCAGCGATAACAGTTTCAGTGGAACAAACGCAGGTGCTTCGCCTTTTATCTGCCACAACTTCTGGTCGCCTGGTGGTGATTAGTTCGAATGTCTAGCCAAGAATTGCCAGTTGTAATCACGGCCATATCAGATGCCCAGTTCGAAGGCTTTGTTTCTGGAACTCTCTTTGCCCAGGGATGGAGTGTCGTTTTCAGGGCTATTGATACTGAAGCACTTGAGAGGTATTGCATTAGTAATCCAGAACAAGCTGCCTGCTCACTTCTTATCTATTCGCCAGATCTACCAGGAATTACCAATGATGTAGTGGCGCACTTAACTACAAAAGTCAAACAAATAGTTGGATTTTCATCAAAAACTAACCCAGGGTTTGTAGACTTGCATCCAAATCCAGCAACTGCCACTGACCTTGTGAGTATTGTGCGAGGGTTTGTTCGCGCACCAATGTTGCGCCAAGTAAGTCAGGTAAGTCGCGCCAACCGCAAAGCTCACGTCATAGCAATTGGATCTGCAGGCAGTGACACAGGGTGCTCAACTATCGCCCTCAATCTGGCTATGGAGTTGAGCGTCTTAGGTAAATCAACGCTGCTTATAGATGCAAATTTTAGAGCACCATCTATTGCTGCCCTCATTGCAATTCGAAATGTACAGTCTGAGTCAGGATGGCGAACGATTGCTCCTCAACTAGCAATTGCTGAGATTACTCAGCAAGAGGCTGGAACTATTGATCAGTTGATGGAGAGTGCAACGCAGAGTTTTGACAACATTGTTATTGATTTGGGATCGATATCAGGTCTTTCTAATCGATTAACAGATAGGCGGTGGACATCAACTATGACCACTTGGAGTTGTGACCAGGGTGATGAGTTAATGGTTATTGCTCGCCCAGATCTACTTGGAATTCATCGGTTAGAACAGGTTTGTGGCCTGCTTGAAAAAACTTCGATTAGATCTGCACTTAGCTTCACACTCAACATGCGATCTCAAGGTAAGAAAGGTGCTGATGAAGAAGCCCAATTCTTGGCAATTACTACACGATTGAGACCATTGTGTGTTCGAGTCATTAGCCGTGATCTTCGGGCAGCATCCAAGGCCCTGGAGGAAAAATCCACACTCATAGAGGTCAATATGCGCTCTGCACTGCGTAAATCAATTGCAACAATGGCCAGTGAGCTCAAGCGCTAACTTCTAATACTATTAAGGCATGCGAGCCTATCTTCCAATATCTCATGATGAGCTTGTGGCCTTCCTCAATTCTGGAAGTAAAATCCTTGAATCAATTTTGGCCCCGACACCTTTTTATGTCGGTGAAAATGAAGATTTAGATGATGAAGAGATTGAATATCTCTTATCTCTTGAGGCAGCACAAGCCGCTATTGAACTGCGTTCATCAGATAAAGCACCTGGAATTGTTTTGGCTATTGAGTTAGAAGACAAGCAGATAAATACAGTCAATGAAAATTCAGTCACCTTAAACTCGCCAATCACATGGGAACAAGTTCAATGTGCACTCCTTCTCTTTCCTGATGAAGAAGAACTTATCTGGTTTGCAACCCAAGAAATTGGAATAAACTTAGGGGAGTGGAAGTAACATGCCCCAGTTTGAGACATTAATCCATAGCCGCAGCTCGGTAACAATTGATCAGGCCCAAAAGCTGCGTGAACTGGTTGCTGATTGGCAATTGCTCGCAGACCTCTCTTTTGCAGATCTGATTCTTTGGGTTCCTATTCGAAAAGATATGAAGATGTGGCCAACGGGACATGTGGCTGTGGCACATATTCGTCCAACAACTGCGGCAACGGTTTTCACTAATGATGTAATTGGTGATGAAGTAATGTGGGGGAGCCGTCCAAGAATTGATTCTGCGCTATCAAGTGCTGAGATAGTTCGCGATTCAGAGGCTGAACAAGTCGGCGAACTAATGATTAAAGAAGAAGCAGTTCCTGTTCTTTTTGATGGTCAAGTTATAGCCGTTATTACTCGACTCCGCAATGCCGATTTAATGCGCTCACCTAGTCGCCTTGAATTAAATTATCGCGAGATTGCGCACAGCCTTTATCGAATGGTGGCCCAAGGTTCGTTTCCTTACTCAGATGCGGGTTCACTTTTTGAGCCAGTACCACGTGTGGGAGATGGCCTGATTCGCCTGGATGTGAATGGTGTTATTTCATATGCAAGTCCCAATGCTCGATCTGCATTTAGCCGAATGGGATGGAAAAGTGAGATTGAAAATAACAAATTAGGAGAAGTCGCCGAAGCAGTAGCTAAAAATTCTCCCAATCCCCATGAAGAAGGAATTCGCACACGTCTTAATGGAAAGACATTGCGACGCGTTGATATTGATAATCAGGGAGCAACTATTGACCTGCTAGTGCTTCCATTGTTGCAAGGGGAAGATCGAATCGGTGCCATAGTTTTATTGCAAAATGTGACCGAACTTCGCAGACGAGACAGGGCCCTTGTTACCAAGGACGCAACTATTCGGGAAATCCACCACCGTGTTAAAAACAACCTTCAGACTGTTTCAGCCCTTCTTCGCTTGCAAGCTCGCAGAATCGAAGATCCAAGTGCGTCTTCGGCCCTTAATGAAGCAGTACGTCGCATTGCCTCCATTGCACTTGTTCATGACACGCTTTCAACAAGTAGTGAAAACACAGTTGCCTTTGATGAAGTTCTTACAAGTTTGATAACTCATGCACTTGAACTAAGTCCTCGAATGGGAGAGTTGCGAATTGAGAGAAAAGGTGAACTTGGATCACTTGAGTCTAGGCTTGCAACTCCGCTCTCACTTGTTGTCACAGAGTTAATGCACAACGCACTAGAACATGGCTTGGCCGAGCAAGGCTCTGTTCTCTCGATTGAATTATCTCGATATAACAATGAGTGTGTTATCAACATAACCGATGATGGAGTTGGCTTACCTGAAGATTTTGACTTAGCAACATCTTCAAATCTAGGACTTCAGATTGTTAGAACGTTGACAGAAAATGAACTCAAAGGTGTGTTGAAATTAGAATCTACTGATTCAGGCACGCAAGCAAACTTGCGCTTCCCACTTTAGAATTGGTTTTGCTGCTCCATTAAACGCGCACGATTACGTGCAGCTCTACGCTTAAGTGCACGACGTTCATCTTCTGAAAGCCCGCCCCAAACTCCAGCATCTTGTCCGCTCTCTAGCGCCCAAGCAAGACATGGTTCTTTAACGATGCAACGGTTACAAACCTTTTTAGCTTCTTCAATTTGAGTAATTGCAGGTCCAGTATTTCCAACTGGGAAGAAAAGCTCAGGATCTTCATCACGGCAGGCTGATTGATGTCGCCAATCCATGGGATGCCCCCTTCATATAAAAGATTTAGGCATACCCAAATCACGTAAATTCTTTCGGTGGATATACGCACATCGATGTGGCGCAAGAAGGTCATTCTCCCTTGTCAGGCAGTGATAAACAAGGATGAATCGAAAAAGATTGAGAAAATTAGGGTGATATGCGTCAAGTGAGTGCCCCCGACAGGAATCGAACCTGTGCACCCGCCTCCGGAGGGCGGTGCTCTATCCCCTGAGCTACGGGGGCTCATGAGCATGCCTAGGTTATCAGCGGGTGCAGTTATCTCGCGATACTGTCAGAATGAGCGCTATGAGTTCAATTGCATATTTTGCAACAGGTTGCTTTTGGGGTGCTGAGCGCCGTTTTTGGCAGATGGATGGCGTGAAAGAAACTTCTGTTGGATACATGGGTGGCACAGGAGCAAACCCATCATATGAACAAGTGTGCACCGGTGTTACTGGTCATGCTGAAATGGTTGCAATTACATTCGAAGAGTCACAAGTGAGTTATCAGAGATTGCTGGAAGAGTTTTGGACAATGCATGATCCAACCTCTTTAAATCAACAAGGTGGAGATATCGGAACGCAGTACCGAAGCGCTATCTTCACAACTACTCCTGAGCAATATATGACTGCAGTAGATTCTCGAAATGCTTATCAAAACGTTTTGACTTCTGCAGGCTTAGATGAGATTGTCACTGAGATTAAGAGCGCTGAAGGAATTGAGTACTTCTTAGCTGAGGAATATCACCAAAAGTATTTGCAGAAAAACCCCAACGGATATGACTGCCACTCCAGCACAGGGGTTGCCTATCCCAGTGCAGGAATTAATGCATGAGCGAGAAAAATTATCCTATTTCAATAGATGAAGCAGCCCTTAAGGACAAGCTAGATTCACTTTCCTATGATGTACTGCGAAACGCTGCAACTGAGCGACCATTTACTGGTGAATACACCGACACCGACAAGGTGGGTGTCTATAAGTGCAAAGCGTGTAGTGCCCAACTTTTCCGCAGTGAAACAAAGTTTCACTCAGGGTGCGGGTGGCCTTCTTTCTATGCGCCAACCGCTGATGATGCAGTCGAGCTCATTGAAGATCGTTCATTATTTCCACGAGTGCGAACTGAAGTCAGATGCGCAGCCTGTGGTTCACACCTAGGCCATATCTTTAAAGGTGAGGGTTATGACGTTCCAACAGATGAGCGCTGGTGTATTAACTCAGTCTCATTGATCCTTGAGGATATTTAGTAGTCCAAGCCCCGGCTTTCATGGACTGCCTGATAGCAGTACCACGCAACAACACTTCGATATGGATGTAATTTTTCACCCTTGAGATCTAAAGCTTTAGCCACAGTTTCTTCTTTGTTTTTATGGATGATGTCCCAACCTCGGCGCACCGCTAAGTCTCCTGTAGGCCACACATCTAAGCGCCCCAATTGAAACATCATGAACATCTCAACAGTCCAACGGCCAATACCCCATAGAGAAGTTAATTTGTCATAGATCTCTTGGTCATTATGGATTTCATCAATGGAATCTATAGGAATTGTTTTATCAACAACTGCGCTAGCTAACCCCTTTATTGTGCGGGCTTTTGCACCTGAAACACCTATTTCTCGCAAGGAAACGTCATCGAGTGTGATTAACTTCTTAGCGTTAATCGTTCCCTTACACAGATCAACCAAGCGCCCATGAATTGTCTCTGCGGCCTTTACGGCTAACTGCTGAGAGATAACTGAACTTACTAAGGATTCAAAATGAGACTGCTTTGGAAGGTTGCGACCAATTGTGCACAGCGGTCGGTGATCAATCAGTGGTGCAAACTTGCGATCCATCTCTGCGACTTCTGCAACAATGCGTCGCATTTTTTGCGCAGAGTGGACCGTCATAAATTAGAGGGAGAAACGTGGATATTCGTCGGTAACCATGATGAGTGCATAACCGACAATACGGTTCCAATAGGCAATAGTTCCCACTACACCTTCTGCACACCACTCAGGGTAATTACCAGTAAGGACAACACTTACCCAAGCAAAGATTGTGAGGAAGAAGGCATAGATGGCATAAATGAAACCAACTACATAAAGAGGAATTGCTAAGAACCACTTCACAAGAGGCAGGTATCGGTTAAGGGATTTTGGATCTACTTCTGGGAAAGTCACACTCACAACATCATTTTCTTCCAATGAAGGATATTCATCAGTAAGTACGAGCAGATATGCATCAACACGCGATGAGAGAGAAAGGAAGGCTTCATTGAAAGCTAACAAATATGATGGGTATGCCTGGCGGAAAACTATGGACAGAGCTACGGGCAGAACAAAAAATCCTGCTACCCATGACATGTTGCCAGAATCAAATTGTTGCGGTGCAAATGATGCGACAAAGATAGCCATTGGAAGGATAAGGATGATGCGAAATAGTGCGGTGAGGCGATTTCGTTCTGTCAGGGACACATCAATCTGGGTTTCGATTTGATTACTCATAACCACCAATTTAGCGCTAATTTGATTCAAACTATTGCCATTTGCAGTGCTGATGCCCTAGTTTGCAGTCTCTTGCGGAATTATTTGCAGGTTTTTACAGTGTGTGTGGGGGCGCTCAATGGCTGGAATTAAGGAAGTTGCAGAGGAAGCCGGAGTCTCCACGGCAACTGTTTCACGAGCCCTTCGCGGCCTTCACCATGTAAATGACTCCACTCGATTAAAGATTATTGCAGCTGCCGAGAAATTAAACTATCCGCTCACACCTATCAAGGGTAATACCGCCTTTGGACGAACAAATAGCGTTGGAGTTGTCGCACCTTATATTTCACGCTGGTATTTCTCACAAGTAATTAGCGGAGCCGAGCAAGCATTACGCGAAGCAGGTCTAGATCTTCTTCTCTATAACTTCAGTCAAATGAAAGGCCGAGAAAGGTTATTTCAACACCAGTTACTCAAGGGCCGTGTTGACGCACTCATTGTTATCAGCTTGCCACCAACAGCTGAGGAATTTGATTCCATGCTTAGCCTTGGTATTCCAATTGCCTTGATTGGTATGGAGCATGAAAAATGTGCTTCTGTAAAAATTGATGATATTGCGGGTTCTCGTTCTGCAACTCAACATTTAGTCAATCAAGGACATAAGAAAATCGGATTAATGTCAGGGCGTCCTGATGATCCATTTAATTTCAGCGTTCCACAAGATCGCCGCAAAGGTTTCATGCAAGTGTTAGCAGAAAACGGCCTGGAGTGGTTACCTCAGCGTGAAGTCCATGGTGATTTCACAATGCATACTGCTGCCCGCGCAATGGATGATTTATTAGCTCGCCCTAACCGACCAACAGCCATTTTTTGTGAATCTGATGAGATGGCCATGGGGGCTATGCAAGCACTACGTCGACATGGATTAAAAGCTCCAGATGATATTTCTATTGTTGGTTTTGATGGCCATGAGATGGCAGAGTTTTCAGAGCTCACAACTATTGAACAACCCGTGCAACTCATGGGTGAAATGGCGGCCTGGTCGATTATGGAGAGATTGCGCAAACCAAATATTGATCCACCTTCACTCGTACTGCCAACAACATTGGTCGTGCGAAATTCAACGCGTCGAATTAGCCCGAAAGAGGCTTAGTTATAGCCTCTTTCACTAAATGAGTGGGGCAGGGTAACCTTGCCGTCATGTCTGATAACAAAGTTATTGCGCCTGCGCTTAGTGAACTTCTTACCCGTAGCTCTGAGAAATGGCGAGGATTTGCAGCAGATGTTCTGCCTTTGCCAGTTATGGAGATGGACTTTCCAATAGCTCAGCCAATTCGTGATGTTTTACTTGAGATGGTGACGAGCTCAGATCTTGGGTATTTAGGCCCAGTTCCTGAGTTAGCTGACGGCTTTGCAGAATTTTGCGCCAAGCGTTGGGGCTGGGAAATAGATAAGTCACAGGTAAGAATTGCAGCAGATGTTGGAGTTGGCTGCGTTGAGGTTTTGCGCGTCTTTACAGCGCCAGGTGATCGCATACTCATTAACTCACCGGTGTATCAAAACTTCTATAATTGGATAGATGAAGTTAAGTTAGAAAAAGTGGATATTCCATTTGTGAACTCCGGTTCCCAAAACGATGATGTTAATCCTTGGAGCTTAGATCTAGATGAAGTTGAAAAAGCATATGCCTCCGGTATAAAAGTTCATCTTCTGTGTTCTCCCCACAATCCGTTGGGTCGAATTTATTCACGTGCAGAGCTGACTCGAATTGCAGATATGGCCAAAAAATATGGTGTCATCGTAATCAGCGATGAGATTCATTCACCTTTAGTCTTTAAATCACATGAGTTTGTCCCATTCTTGGCCATAAGCGAAACTGCACGAGAAGTGGGTGTTGCTCTAAATTCTGCCTCTAAAGGCTGGAATATTGCCGGACTAAAATCAGCTTTAATTATTTCGCAAAATGATGCCATTGATGAAGTTCTAAAATTAATGCCGCCAGCTGTTAAATTTCGATCTTCAATTCTTGGTGCATTTGCATCTGCAGCAGCTTTCAAAGATGGTGGAGTCTGGCTGGATTCAGTCATTAATACATTGGAAGAGAATTCTTTGATGGTGCGCGATCTGCTCAGCGCCAAACTTCCTTCAGTTAAGACACATTTGCCACAGTCCAGCTACGTTGCTTGGCTGGATTTAAGCGCACTTAATCTAGGTGAGAACCCTGCTCAAACTCTATTAGAGCGCGGCAAGGTTGCCTTTAACGCTGGACATTTATACGGGGCACAAAGCTCACAGTTCGTGCGTTTAAATTATGCGACTAGCCCAACAATTCTGACGGAGGCAATAGATCGAATTGTGAAATCTTTATAGTGACAAACTATGACGTTGCAATTATTGGTGGCGGCCATAACGGCCTTGTTGCAGCAACATATTTAGCTAAAGCCGGTAAATCGGTAGTTATTCTTGAGGCTAATGCAGAAGTAGGCGGTGCAACGACGAGTGTTCGAGCATTTCCCCAATACGATGCCATGCTCTCTCGTTACTCGTATTTGATTTCACTACTGCCAGATCAGATTGCGAGTGATCTAGACTTAAATTTTGAACGCATTTCACGTACTGTTTCTAGTTACACGCCTTACTCTCGAAATGGCAAGGATTCAGGGCTGTATGTGGCGCGTGAATGGGATAAAGAAACTGAAAATTCTTTCAATGAATTAGATCCAACTGGTGCAGAGTGGGCAGCCTGGCAGGATTTTTATAATGAAATTGCAGAGTTCGCCGTCAAAATTGCTCCCTCTATGCTTCACCCGTTAAAGAACCGTAGTGAGTTAAAAGCAGAGATCAATATGCCAGAAGTGTGGGATTACTTGATGGAGCGCCCAATCGGTGAAGTAATTGAGGCGCGCTTTAAAGATGATTTAGTTCGTGGAGTAATTCTAACCGATGCTCTGATTGGAACATTTTCTTCAGCACATGAAATGCAAGCAAACATCTGCTTCTTGTATCACTTAATTGGAAATGGTACCGGTGAGTGGAAAGTTCCAAGGGGTGGAATGGGAGCCTTGGTTAAAGAGTTAGTACGTGTTGCAACTGCGGCTGGTGTGGAGATTAAAGTTAATTCAAGAGTTTCATCAGTTAGTACAACTGCTGATAATGCAACTCTTACACTTGCAGATGGCACATCAATTAACTCTAGTTATATTTTAAGTAATGCTGCTCCACAAGTTTTAGCTCGACTTCGAGGAAAAACTCCACCTGCCAGTCTTGAAGGCTCGCAGATGAAGATTAATATTTTACTGAAGTCCTTACCTCAATTAAAATCTGGAATAGATCCACGATTGGCTTTTGCCGGAACATTTCACGCCTATGAATCTTTTGCCGAGTGTGAATCAACTTATCTGGATGCAAAAGCTGGAAATATGCCAGGAATGCTTCCTATTGAAATGTACTGTCACACGCTCACTGATCCATCCATTCTTAGTACCGAGCTGCAAGAAGCGGGATATCAAACTCTTACACTCTTTGGTTTACACACCCCAGCTGCCCTCTTTGATGCTGACAATGAAGGCGCAAAAGCTGCAGCACTCAAAGCTGCACTAGCTTCACTTAACCAATATTTAGTTGAGCCAATTGAAAATGTCATTGCTGCTATTGAAGTTAAGTCTCCTTTAGATATTGAGGGCGATGTCGGTCTGCCTCGCGGCAATATCTTCCATAAGGATTTGAGTTTTCCTTTCCGTGAAGATAACCAGGAAATGCGCTGGGGCGTGGAAACCGATGATCCCCGCATCTTTATCTGCGGAGCAGGAGCAATTCGTGGTGGAGGCGTAAGCGGTATTCCCGGCCACAACGCTGCAATGGCAGTGCTGGAAGCATCAGCATAGGATGAGCAGATGAGTAAAAAAATTGAAACCAGCGCGATCACTGCAGGACGTCCACCAGTCATGCCCGATGCACCACTTAATCCTTCAATTGATTTAACTTCAACTTTTCATTCAGGTGGTCCTATTGGTTATGGGCGTTACGGAAACCAAACATGGACATCTTTAGAAGAAGCAATAAGTGAGTTAGAGGGGGGGCAAACTCTTGCATTTTCTTCTGGCATGGCAGCGATAAGTGCGGTCTTTTCAATTCTTCCCATGGGTGCGCCAATTATTGCCTCTAACCAGGGCTATAGCGGTGTTATGAGTTTGCTAAATTCTTTTCATGCAAGTGGTCGTTTAGAAGTTAGATTTGTAGATGTTGTAAACACGCAAGAAGTAATTGATGCAATGAATGGTGCTGCACTCATCTGGCTTGAGTCACCTACTAATCCATGTCTAGACGTTGCTGATCTTGAAAAGTTAATCGCTGCAGCTAAGAAATTGGGAATTGGCGTGGCAGTGGATAATACTTTTGCAACTCCACTTGTGCAAAATCCTTTAGCAATGGGTGCTGACATAGTGATGCACTCTGTCACCAAGTTCCTATCTGGTCATAGCGATGTTTTGATGGGTTCGCTTTCTACAAATGATCCAGCTCTCTATAAGCGCTTGCACGATTCACGCAGTTTTAATGGATCTATCCCAGGACCATTTGAGGCTTGGCTAGCACTGCGTGGACTTCGCACATTCCCGCTTCGCTTTAATAAATCACAAGAAAGCGCTAAGGAGTTAGTCCAACGACTTGAGAGCCACCAGAAGATCACTCGGGTTCGCTACCCAGGTTTTGGTGCCATTGTTTCTTTTGAAGTTGATGGAACTGCAGAACAGACCCAAAAAGTATGCGAATCATCAACGTTGATTGCCCATGCCACATCTTTAGGTGGTGTTGAATCGCTGTGGGAGCGCAGGCGACGCTGGCCAATTGAAAGTCCAACAGTTCCAGAGCAGCTCATTCGTTTATCGGTGGGCTGTGAGCACGTTGATGATATTTGGGACGACATATCTAGGGCCCTCAACTCTATCTAGCGCGGGAAAGTGCAATAGAGAGTATTTTTATCCTATGGTCAAAGCCTTCCGCCGAGTCATTGCAGCAGTAGCTGTTGCCGTGTTGGCTTTTCGAGCCGTGGGCTCCTTTCTTTCATGGATAGAACATCAAGAGGACTCCACTGCATCTACGTGGGTCGATGAAGATGAGTTTGAAGATGTCTGATTCAACATACGTTGCAGGAACATGCAACATTGGACAAAAAGAGATTCGCAGAAGAGTCTTTGTTGCAGTTGTCGGCTTAGTCCTCTCACTATCATCTTTGATAACAATGATTTTTGTGAGCGCACCTCGCGGTGCACGAGTAGGAATATTCTTGCCGCTAATGGTGGCAGCCGTGGGTTATGTTCAATCCCGCAGTAAGTTTTGTCTTGCTTATGGTTTTGCTGGCACGTTCAATTTCGGCAAACTCGGAGATTTATCAGGCGTGAGTGACCCACAAGACAGAGCAGCAGATCGTGCCACAGCGCTAAAGATTCTTGGCAAATCATTCCTGCTTGCTTTCGTAGCGACATTGGCGGTTCTAGTACTACCCTTATGAGCATGAAGATTCAAATTCATGCACGTAATGCCGAACTTGCCGAAGATTTTAGAGAAATAGTAGAAGAGAAATTAAATTCCATGGAGCGCTTTGGCGTGGTCATTGACCGCGTTGAAGTAGAAATACTCCATGAAGCCAATCCACGTCTAGGTAAACACTCACACCGAGTGATTGTGACTTCTCATGGTTCAGGACCACTACTTCGCGCCGAAGCGAGCGAATTCAATGATCTTGCTGCCTTTGATGGCGCAATGAAGATCTTTGATATTCAAATCCGTAAAATTCACGAAAAAAGCAAAGATCGCAATCGAGAAACGTTGAGAGACAAAGAGATTATCTAAACAATCTCACTGCCATCTTTTCTAGTTGCAGTCAGGCTGGCTACCGTAGTAATAACCAAGCTTGCAACGATGACGCCTAAACTAACTTCCAATCCGATTTCTGGAATATGAACACCAGCAATTTCATCAATTCCAATACCGTGAAAAGCCTCCATGATCATTTTTGTTCCTATGAAACCCAGAATAAATGAGAGCCCCTTAGACAGAAATACCAACCGGGCTAATAAGCCTTCAAGTAAGAAATAGAGCTGGCGCAATCCCATAAGAGCAAAGACATTAGCTGTAGTGACAATGTATGGGTCTTTTGTTAAGCCAAAAATCGCAGGAATTGAATCCAGAGAGAAGACTAAGTTAGTGAGTCCGAGGGCGACTAAGGCAATTGCAAAGGTACTAAATCCACGCTTTTTTAGCAGAGCAACAACTTTTCCTTCTTTCCACTCCTCATCTTCATTCTCCTTTGCTAACTGCCAAGCCGTATAGATAAGGAAAATCCCAAAGAGAAAGAAGATACTGGCAAAGCGGGAAATCAAGGCTGCACCGAGTGGGATTAGAAGTCCACGGATTGCAATTGTGAGCATGATGCCTAGCAAGAGGACTAACTGCTGCGCCTCTTTTTGAACTTTAAGGCTTGCTAAAATAATGATAAAAACAAAGATGTTATCTACTGACAACGCATATTCTGTGAGCCAACCAGCAAAGAATTCTTTCTGGCCTTGATTAGTTGCCCAATGAGGCAATAGGGCACCAAAAACCAGTGCAGCTGCAATATAGAAAAATGTCCAAAAAGATGCTTCGAGCATTGAAGTTTTTTTATTGCGTCGAATTACTGCAATCCCTAGATCAAAGAGAATCATTGCCGCCAGTACAGCAATTGTAATAATCCAGGTCGATGTCGATTCCATGGGCGTAGTCTGCCAGTCAAGCTAAGAACCAAGCACTAGAACGTGCTGGAATCACCTTTTTTCCATCACGAGCATCTACTATGCCTCCACTAACGATTATTAGTTTGCCGGTTGCATCACACTCTTTGGCAGAATCTGAAAGATTCATGACCACAGTGACAGATCCTCTGAGATAAGAGAGCAAAGAATCGTTTTTGTGGCCGTGTTGGGAAGATTCAAGCCAGGTAATTCCACCTGATCCAACTAAGAATTCCTTGCGTAGCTCTAGTGCATTTCGATACAAATGTAATGAGCTCTTAGGATCAGCTAATTCATTCTCAACAGTTAAATCTTCCCAGCTCTGTGAAATTGGTAACCATGGCTTTCCAGTGCTAAATCCAAAAGGTGTTGTGTCTCCACTCCAAGGAAGCGGCACTCGTGCGCCATCTCTGCCTTTAATCGCACCATTGGTTCTAAAAAACGTTGGGTCTTGGCGATCTGAATCTTGTAATTGTCCATCAGGCAGTCCTAATTCTTGACCAGCAAAAACATATGCAGAGCCAGGCAGTCCAAATACAAAAAGTGCCAGAGCGCGTGCTTGTTCATCACCTATCCGGCTAGCAACACGCGTTGAATCATGATTGCTCAGGGCCCATGTTGGTAGGGCATTAACTGTTGCATTAAGTGATATTGATCGTTCAACCAGATCGAATAGAACATCTGAATTAAACTCGGCCGTTAGTAAATCAAAGTTAAAGACCTGATGAAGTTCATCTGTTCGAATATAACGCGTTGCATTCACAGGAGGGTGAACCCAGGCCTCAGCAACTGCCATGATCTCGCGATCACCGTATGAGTCAAAGAGCTTGCGCCATTTTCTATAAATCTCATGCACACCTTGGCGATCAAAATAAGGCACCGTCAGCAAGAGCGCATTGCGCTTCTGAGAATCCATTGCAACATCAAGGCGTAACGCGTTACTCAATCCTTGTGGATCAAAGTGGTTCGTTAAAACATCTTCCTTTATCAACCCATGGGCCACATCAACTCTGAAACCATCTACACCTAAATCAATCCAAAAGCGCAAAGTCTTTTCAAAATCGGCATTTACTTCAGGGTTTTCCCAATTCAAATCTGGTTGTGATGAATCAAAAAGGTGTAAATAGAACTGTCCATCTTCTACTTGAGTCCATGATGGGCCGCCAAAAATTGAGATCCAGTTATTTGGGGGAGTTCCATCTTCATTTGCATCATAGAAATGGAATCGATCACGCTCTTTAGAACCGGGGTTAGATTTTAGAGCTGCTTGAAACCATTCATGTTGATCAGAGAAGTGATTAGGTACGATATCGGCAATTACTCGTAGGTCGCGCTTATGGGCCTGCACAATTAGTTCTTTAGCATCTTCTAAATTTCCAAAACGTGGATCAACATCGCGTGGATTAGCTACGTCATATCCGCCATCTCTATTTGGGGATGTATAAAAAGGGCTCAGCCAGAGTGCATCCACACCTAGGCTTTTTACATAATCCAACTTGCTGGTGACTCCAGGTAGATCGCCCTCACCATCGCCATTGCTATCAAAGAATGAGCGGGGATAGATCTGATAAATCGTGGCTTCTTTCCACCACGGTGAGGAGTTCATGTGATGAATTTAAACGACCGTGATGAACTCAAGCAATGCAAGAAGACTGAAACATAGGTCAGATATGTCTCGCTTTTATAACGATTTAACTCTTAGGACCGGCCTCTACATCAGGGATCAATTGATGTATTTTTCTTGATAAAAGGCGAAGTTCAGTTAATTCTCTACCGGGTTGGAGAAGGTGAAGATTTCTTACTTTTCACATTATTGAGTAGTTCTAATTCAACTAACTTTATTGATTTCATGGGTGGGGCAGGAAGAGAACCAAGCGCAGCTATCGCGGCATCACGGGCAACGCTGGCAGAAGTGATAGCGATTCTTTGTTCAGAAAGTATTTCATTTTTGTCGGTAGCGGTTTTAGCAAACTTCATTGCCGTGCGAGCCTCACGGTTTGCAACATTAACAACACGCATAAATTTTCGATTTATTCGATCTCGAGCTTTTTCTCGAGCTTCAACCAAAGCTAGGTATCGATCTAATTCTAATTTGTACTCCTTCATCAATATTTTATGATCAGGAGAGGGGGAGGGTGTTGGATCAGCTGATGCATGCATGGAGGTTGAAAACAGGAGGACCAGGGACATAACAAGTAGTGCCAACCCTCTGATTCTCATGCCTAAATGATGCATCTATCTGTTGTGATTTTTCTGTGAAATGCCTTTGGGGGTGAAGATTTATTGGATTTAGCGCCCCATCATGCAAGAGTGCTCCTATGGCGCAGTTGATTATGATCGTTGATGACGAACCAGGGGTCCGAGCACTCCTCAATGACACCTTGCGTGTTTCCGGCTTTGAGACAGTGGAAGCAACTGATGGGATGTCGGCGTTAACGCTACTGCGAACCCATAAGCCAGATCTCCTAGTTATCGATATCAATATGCCACTCATGGATGGCTTTGAATTGGTTGAGCGCTTGCGCAGTACCAATGATTTTACGCCGGTGCTAATGCTCACAGCACGTGAAGACAAAGCCGACATCACGCGGGGCCTAAAAATTGGTGCTGATGATTATGTTATTAAGCCCTTTGGAATCGAAGAGTTAATTTTGCGCATTAAAGCTATTTTACGTCGGTCAACAAAGAATGTTGATATGCCTTCTCTGCTCTTATGCGGTCCAATCTCAATCAATGATGATGAGCACTTAGTAACTTTTAATGGTGAAGAAGTAGATCTTTCTCCGACCGAGTATCGATTGTTACAGATTCTGGTGGAGAAGAAGGGCAGAGTACTCAGCAAAAATCTTCTGCTGGATGAGGTTTGGGGTATAACTTTTGAATCTGAGAGCACAGTCGTAGACACTTATATTTCATATCTGCGCAAGAAACTCCACCGAGATGGTTTTGAAGGTATTAAGACGGTTCGCGGTGTGGGATTTCAAATCCAGGAGCCTAAATAGTTTTCATGAAAAATAGAACTAGGCAACTCATCTCAACCGCCCTTGTTACTTCGATCCTCTCTATTCTCATTGGTGGCTTTGCTGTCGTGAGCACATATCGCAGTGAGATTGCAATTATTGATAAACGAATTAATCAAATTGAAAGTGATGTTCAAGTAAATCCGCTGGATGCAGTCAGTATTGCCCTGCTCAGTATCGAGCAAAATAATCTTGATTTAACTTTGGGTTTTGTAACTCCTAGCGGTGAAGTAACTATTTTGCATAAATCTATTGGTACACAACTAGATGGGCCTGATCTTCGAGTTCGCACTATCTCAATCCCTGAAGGGGAAATGTTAATTATTGTTGCTTCCCTAGTTGATATAAATCGCTCTCTCGATATTAATCTCTGGAAACTCTTAATTTTTATTATTTTTGCAAATATCCTTGCATCAATTGCAACTTCACTCCTCTCTCGTTCTGGTACTGCAGCTCAAGAGCGGGCACAAAGAGAGAAAATGCAGGAGTTTTTAGGTGATGCAGCACATGAACTGCGCACACCTATGACAGTTGTTAAGGGTTATGCCGAGCTACTCAAAGGCAAGCAGTTAGACCCAGAGCGAGAAAGAGCTGCCTTTGATCGACTCAATAGTGAGTTAAAGCGAATGGATTTTCTGATCGGTGATTTATTAATGTTGGCCCAGCTAGGCGAGGAAGGCAATATTGATTTTGAAAGCATTGATATAGCTGAATTAGTTCGTGAGAATATCTCAGATTTTAAAGAAATTGCACCGACTCATCCAGTCACCTCTCGCATAGATACAAGCGCAGTATTGATTGGCTCTGAAAAGTATTTACAGCGATTTATCCAAAACGCTTTAACTAATATTCGCTTACACACTCCCGCAAGCACTTTGGTTCGAGTCAGCGTTAGCGACGACAAGCAGATCACAATCATTATTGAAGACAGCGGTCCGGGGCTGCCTCCAGAATCTTATGGAGAGAAAATCCGTGGGCTCAAGCGCTTTGATAGATCTCGCTCCCGAGATACTGGGGGCACGGGTCTGGGCATGAGCATAATGAACGCGGTCATTGAAAGACATAAAGGAACATTTACTCTTCGCAAAAGCGAACTTGGTGGGCTAGCAATTGAAGTTCACCTGCCTCACGCTTAGACTTCATAGGTGAAATCCCTCTCGGTAGTTCTTCCAACTATTTACCCTCACGAAAAGGGCACCGCGGTAATTTCGCCTAAGTGACCTATGCCTCTATCAATAGAACAAGTATTAGACGAGGCATGTGCGCTGATCTGTGACACAAAAACTTTAGTCCGCGTGGTTTTATCCGGTCGTCGTCGCAATATGCAGGTTGAGCATGAGCGTATTGATATGAGAGCAGTTGAAATCAAAGGTTCCATCGTTTTACAACTCACCTACAGCGATGGCAAAGCCACAACCACAAAAAACATTGCACCAAATAAATCAGAAGTCCTGCAACTACTCTCTAGTGGGTATGCAAATATAACTGTGGATAGTGTGGATGGATCCATGAGTATTCGTGTGACAAAGAGTGGTGAAGCACAAGTCCATCATGAAAAGAAGGTCCTTGAGCAAAACCTTTCTCATGATAAGAAAAAGGAACGTTTACTGGATCCAGCTGATCCATTTTTACGTGAAGTTGGCATTGCCGATCATAAGGGCCAAATCAAGCCATCGAAAAATGATAAATACAAGCAGGTAGAAGAGTTCCTGCGTCTATTAGTACCAACCCTTAACTCTGCAATTGAAGCTGGCCAGATTGCAAAGCCAAGTAAAGATAAACCGCTCTCAATTGTTGATTTGGGTTGTGGCCATGCTTATTTAACTTTTGCAGCGCATCAATATCTAAAGAGTATTGGAATGCCTGTTCATGTAACGGGTATTGATATTCGCTCGGCCTCAAGAGATCGAAACAATGAAATTGCCCAAACTCTGGGCATTTCAGAGACGATTACTTTTAAAGCTGAAGAAATTGCATCTACAACAGCTGCGCAAGCAGATGTTGCCATTTCACTTCATGCCTGCGACACCGCAACAGATGATGCAATTGCTTGGGCAGTAAATGGCGGAGCAAAGCTTTTATTGATTGCTCCATGTTGTCATCACGATATTCAAAAGCAGATGGAGCAAAGCCCAGAGCCTTGGGGAGCAATTACCAAATTTGGTGTGATGAAAGAGCGTATGGGTGATTTACTCACCGATGCTTTGCGCGCACAGATATTGCGCATTGTTGGATATCGAGTTGAGATTATTGAGTTCATTGGGGGAGAACACACACCTCGAAATATCATGATTCGTGCAGTAAAGACTGGGGCGCAACCTGATGCGCTAGATATCGATAGATATCGTGAAATCACCACACAATGGGGCGTAGTACCAGCCCTTTCAAAGAAAATTTCTACCTTCACTATCGGTTAGACTTCACTCATGTCTAAGGTCCTTGCATCTCTTCCCGTAGGAGAAAAAGTCGGTATCGCCTTTTCTGGCGGGCTTGATACTTCTGTGGCTGTTGCTTGGATGCGCGAAAAGGGTGCCATTCCTTGCACGTACACCGCAGATCTTGGCCAATATGACGAACCAGATATCGATTCAGTTCCAGTTCGGGCCAAGGAATATGGCGCAGAAATCTCACGCCTTGTTGATTGCAAGAGCGCGTTGGTCGAAGAAGGTTTAGCTGCAATTGCTTGCGGAGCTTTCCATATTCGCTCTGGCGGAAAACAATATTTCAACACAACTCCATTGGGCCGCGCAGTAACAGGAACCATGCTGGTTCGCGCCATGCAGGCAGATTCAGTAAATATCTGGGGCGATGGTTCAACATATAAAGGCAATGACATTGAGCGTTTCTATCGTTATGGTCTTTTAGCTAATCCAAACCTGCGTATCTATAAGCCATGGCTAGATGCTGATTTTGTTAATGAACTGGGTGGACGCAAAGAGATGTCTGAGTACTTAGTTTCGCGCAAACTTCCTTATCGCGACAGCACTGAAAAGGCCTACTCAACAGATGCCAATATCTTGGGTGCTACACATGAAGCAAAGTCTTTAGAAAACCTAGATACATCAGTTGAGCTCGTGCAGCCAATCATGGGCGTTCGCTTTTGGGATCTGGCAGTAAAGATTGAAACGGAAGATGTGAAGATTTCATTTGTTCAAGGACGCCCCGTTGCAATCAACGGTAAGTCATTTGATGATGTTGTGGCATTAATGAAAGAAGCTAATGCAATTGGTGGGCGCCATGGACTTGGAATGGCAGATCAAATTGAGAACCGCATCATTGAAGCAAAGAGCCGTGGAATTTATGAAGCTCCAGGAATGGCGTTGCTCTTTATTGCATATGAACGCTTGATCAGTGCTATCCATAATGAAGACACTATTGCTAACTATCACGCAGAAGGCCGCCGCTTAGGACGCTTGCTCTATGAAGGACGTTGGCTAGATCCACAGTCCTTAATGTTGCGTGAATCTCTGCAGCG
This sequence comes from uncultured Actinomycetes bacterium, assembly GCA_937888825.1. Classification (GTDB taxonomy): domain Bacteria; phylum Actinomycetota; class Actinomycetes; order Nanopelagicales; family Nanopelagicaceae; genus Planktophila. The sequence continues at coordinate 59,834 of CALBFE010000106.1, forward strand.
TTGGGTGGCATCTGCGGTCACTGGCGAAGTCACATTGCGCATGCGCCGCGGTGATGATTACTCAATTATTAATACAACTGGCCCAGCTCTTAGCTATGCACCAGAGAAGCTATCCATGGAGCGCACAGAAAACGCTGCCTTTGGTCCAGTTGATCGTATTGGACAGCTCACTATGCGCAACCTTGATATTGCAGATACCCGCGCCAAGCTTGAGATGTATCGGGCGCAAGGGCAATTAGGTGATGGTGAATTTAAGCTAATCGGAGAACTCGAATAAAGGATGAAGATGAATTCAAGATCAAGAAACCTAGCTATCGCAGCAGTAATCGCACTTGCGATTACATCCCTTTCAGCATGTGGAGGAAAAGACACAGTGGCAGAAACAACTTCTAATGGTCTACCGGCTGTAACAGCTAACGCTGGTGAAGCACCAACAATCACGGCGCCAACGGGTACAGCTCCAACAACTCTTCAAACACAGGACATCATTGTTGGAACAGGTACAGAAATTCAAGCCTCTTCTACTCTGACAGTTCATTACACATTGATGACATGGTCTAATGGTTCAATCGTTGAATCTTCATGGTCTGGTGGACAGCCAGCAACATTTCCACTCTCCGGTGTTATCGCAGGATGGCAACAGGGGTTACCTGGGGCAAAAGTTGGCGGTCGTCGCTTACTCGTTATCCCAGCAGATCTTGGTTATGGCCCAAATGGTTCAGGCCCAATTGGTCCCAATGAAACATTGATCTTTGTTGTTGATATTGTCGCTGTTTCTTAAATGAAAAAGGTTTTTGCTGAGTTTCTTGGCACAGCCCTTTTAGTTGCAATCGTCGTTGGTTCAGGCATTATGGCCACGAATCTTTCCCAAGATGTTGGCGTGCAACTACTCATTAATACGATTTCAACTGTTTTTGGCTTGTATGTATTAATCACAATTTTGGCACCAATAAGCGGAGCCCATTTCAATCCTGTTGTAACAATGGTTGATCTCATCCAAGGCAAGAGCTCAACGGTTCAATTTATTCAATACTCACTCGCCCAAGTACTAGGTGCGATAACAGGTGCCATGCTGGCTAATGCAATGTTTAGCCACTCATTGCTTGAAACCTCAACCAAGATTCGTTCTGGTGGCAATCTCTATATAGGTGAAATTGTTGCCACTGCCGGTTTAATCCTTGTCATTAATTTATTGGTTAACCAGAAAAACCTTGCAGCAATTCCGGCTGCGGTTGCCGTCTGGATCGGAAGCGCCTATTTCTTCACAAGTTCTACCTCCTTTGCAAACCCTGCAGTCACTATCGGACGAACCTTGAGTGACTCTTTTGCTGGGATTGCGCCAGAGTGTGCACCGAAGTTCATTGCTGCTCAAGTACTTGGCGCTTTGATTGGCTTGGGCTTAACAAAGGTTCTAACTCATGACAAATAAGCCAAGAGTACTTTTTGTTTGTGTGCATAACGCTGGTCGTTCTCAAATGGCAGCTGGATTTATGAAGGCATTAGGGCAAGATCGCATAGAAGTTCTCTCTGCAGGTTCTGCACCTAAGGACTCAATTAATCCCATAGCCATTCAAGCCATGGCAGAACTTGGGATAGACATTGCACATAATGTTCCAAAGATTCTCACACCAGAGGCAGTTCAAGCATCTGATGCAGTAATAACAATGGGCTGTGGGGATGCTTGCCCGTTCTATCCAGGCAAGCGTTATGAGGATTGGGTGTTAGAAGATCCTGCGGGGCAGGGGATTGAGTCAGTGCGAGTGATTAGAGATGAAATCAAGAAGCGCGTGGAAACTTTGCTTGCTGAACTCCTTGCTTAAGAAAGTAAGAATTTAGCTCCAGCTATTAGTAGGACAAAGCCTAAAGCCCGTTTAACCCCAACGGATGAGAATCTTTTGATGCCAAAACGAGTTCCAATGAATGCTCCGAGTAATACGGCAACTAAGAAGATGGGTAGCTCGCTAGGGAGTGAAGAAGTAGATTGAAAGTTGCCAAGTAATCCAGCGGTTGAGTTAACAAAGATAAAAGCAGCAACAGTTCCGCTAGCTGCTTTCACACTCACCCAACCTAGCCAAATGATGAGGGGGGAGAGGAATATGCCGCCTCCTGTGCCAGTAATGCCAGAGAGCAAACCAACGCATGCGCCCATAAAGATCGCTAGAGGCTTGTTTACTTCTCTATGAGCCTTATCCGTTTGCAACGCTTGCACCAAAAAGCGCACACCAGATAACAACAACAGCACGCCAATAACTGGCCTATAAACATCACTTGGCAGATTAATTCGCCCACCTAAGTATGCTGCAGGCACAGAGCCCAGACTTAGGTTTAAAAAGAGTGATTTATGAAAGAGATTGCTTTTGATATAGCGAAGGCAGGTATAGGAAGAGACAAAGATGTTAAGAGTCAGCGCAGTTGGCTTTATAACAACTGGGGGCAGATCAAAAAGCGTCATTACGGCTATATATGCCGAAGCACCTGCGTGCCCCACCGATGTATAGAGAATTGCTCCCAGAAATAAGCACCCAGCAATGAGGAGCGTCTGTGCTTCAAACACTACTGAACGGCTTTAACTATCTGCTCACTGAGCCATGTGCGAAGGCTGTAGGCATCATCAACCATAAAACCATGGCCAAAGAATCCATGAATCATTCCTGGGTATTCCTTCATTGTCACAGGCACGCCTGCTTTTTCTAGCGCAGCTGCATAGTTTGCCCCATCATCGCGCAAGACATCATGCTCGGCTAAACCGATAATTGCTGGTGCAACGTTTTTGAAAGAAGTTGCTCGCGCAGGAATGGCATATTTATTGTTCATGTGCGCCTCTGGAACATAGAGTCCCCAACACCACTGCATTCCAACACTTTCCAAACCGAAACCAGTCTCATGGGCAAGGTATGACTTGGACTGAAAGTCGGTATCAAGACATGGATAGATAAGCATTTGGTAGGCCAACTTCACATCACCAGTATCGGCAGCTTTGAGTGCAACTGCTGCAGCTAAATTGCCTCCAGCGCTATCTCCTCCCACGCCAATCTTTGTAGGATCAATTCCAAGGCGCGCAGCGTTCTTTGCAACCCAGAGCAGACCTGCATAACAATCATCAAAAGGTGTTGGGAATGGATGCTCTGGTGCTTTCTGGTAGTTAATTCCAATTACTACAAAACCAGTCTCGGCTGCGATGTTAGACATCTGTGGGGCATAGCGAAGTGTCCAACTAAAGACCCAGCCTCCGCCATGGAAATAAACAAGGGCAGGAGCATTAGGTTTTACGTTTTTAGGACGAAAAATAACGGCATGCAGATCTGCGGTAGGTGAAGTGAAATAGGTATTTTCAGTGTGCACATCATTAGATTCAGGACCTGCATACTTTAGGTAATCAGCCGCATCTGCTCTGCGCTCTTCTAAAGTTGCATCAGCCGGCATTGGATTATTGGCGGCGGTGTAGTCGAGGAAAGCTCTGGTCTGTGGATGCATAGTCATAGGCGCTAGGGTATTCCAAGTCGCAATACTTCACCCCTACAATTTCACTCATGCCCATCGCCCATCATGTTTACACCGCTGTTGATTGTGCTCATCCAGCATCTCTAGCCCGTTTCTACGCAGAGCTAACTGGATGGGAGGTTGGCCCTATAGAGGATTCTGAAGGTAAAGTTGAGTGGGTAGATTTATTCAACAACGGCCAACGGATGATGGCCTTCCAAAAAGTCAGTAACTATCAAGCCCCAACCTGGCCAGAAGGTCCAATTCCACAGCAATTACATTTTGATTTTCATGTTCCAGATTTAGATATCGGTGAGAAAAAAATATTGGCAATTGGTGCCACAAAGCATGAAGTGCAACCAGGCAAGAACTTTAGGGTTTACTTAGATCCTGAGGGTCATCCATTTTGTTTAGTGAAGAGTCTTCAGCTGAGTAGGGAGTAATTAGAGTTAAGCCAGCGGCAGTTAAGAAAATAACCATTACGTGTGTAAAGGGGTTTGCGCATCACTTATTCCACCAGAGGCTGCATTCACCACAATGATTAAACCGATTGAAGTTCCAAGGGCTACGGCCACAAGCAATGTCTGCCGCATTCGTTGTCTTAGCTCGCGAGGCAGATAAGTCAAAAACATTGAGCCCCCTTGAAATTGTAAGTAAATCATTAGGCAACTTAGGGGTATCAGCCTGAATCAGGAAGAAAATTTGCTGAGAAAGATGTGTGAATATCTCCCTACCTGGGAGCCAAATAGGCGTGATGTGATGGATTCTCCGGCGACTCTCAAGCAAATTCGGGGTGCTGGGGGTTGTTTTCAATTATTTTCAACCAGTGAAAGAAAGCGTCCGAATCCTTAAAAACCTTGAAGATGAGTCCATTGAAATCCTTCGAGAAACTGCCGCTACCTTCGCTAAGCCCGTGATGATGTATTCCATAGGCAAGGACTCATCGGTCCTATTGCACTTAGCTAAAAAAGCTTTTTATCCTGGCTTTATTCCTTTCCCCCTCTTGCATGTGGATACAACATGGAAGTTCAAAGAGATGATTGCATTTCGTGATCAGGTTGTAGCCGATGCAAAAGTCAATCTCATCGTCCATACTAATCAAGATGGTGTTGCAGCTGGTATTAATCCATTCACATCAGGGATTTCTGAATACACCCGGGTAATGAAAACTGTTGCATTGCGTCAAGCTTTAGATGAACATCGTTTTGACGCAGCAATTGGTGGATCGCGACGTGATGAAGAAAAATCACGGGCGAAAGAAAGAATCTTTAGTGTTCGAGGTGCTGGACATTCGTGGAACCCTCGAGCCCAGCGTCCTGAACTATGGCGCTCTTATAACACCCGGCTTGCATCGCAGGAGACTATGCGCGTATTTCCACTTTCTGATTGGACAGAATCAGATATTTGGATGTACATATTGCAAGAAAATATTGAGGTTAACCCTTTGTACTTTGCTAAGCCACGCCCCATGGTTGCACGTGGGGATCAATGGATCATGGTTGATGACGAACGCTTTCCTTTGCTAGATGGTGAAACACCACAAATGCGCACAATGCGCTTTAGAACTCTCGGTTGCTATCCATTAACAGCTGCCGTGGATTCAGAAGCACAAACAATTGAAGAGATTGTCGAAGAAGTTCTGCAGGTCAAACTTTCAGAACGTGCCACACGTCTAATCGATGGCGCTGGCGAAGACTCCATGGAGAAGAAAAAGACTGAAGGTTATTTCTAATGTCTAGATCGGTAATCAGGTTACTGACCTGCGGCAGCGTCGATGATGGTAAGAGCACACTGATAGGACGCTTATTGGTCGAGACTGACAGCGTTCCACACGACACAATTAGCGCCGCTCGCTTCACACGTAGGAGTGGCTCAACAATTTCTTCAGGTGAAGTTGATTACAGCCTGTTAACTGATGGATTAGAAGCCGAGCGCGAGCAAGGCATTACCATCGATGTTGCCTATCGATCAATGTCACTTCGTGATGGAAAACGTTTAATAATTTCAGATGCACCAGGCCATGAGCAGTACACCAGAAATATGGTTGTTGCAGCCTCCCGGGCCGATATTGGCTTAGTACTAGTTGATGCAACTAAAGGTGTGCGCACTCAAACCCTTCGCCATTCCACTATCTGCGCAATCATGGGAGTTAAGCGAATAATTGTTGCAATTAACAAGTTAGATGCGCTGGGATATTCTCAAGAGGTATACACGCAGATTCACAATGAGCTTAGTCCACTATTTACCAAATTAGGAATTGATGACGTTCGTTTCATTCCAATGAGTGCACTCAATGGTGACAACGTCACTACTGCAAGCTCGACGATGAGCTGGTATTCAGGTGAGACATTGCTAGATGCTATTCAAGGATGGAATCCTGCAGCTCATGTTGGTAGTGATTCACGCATGGACATTCAATTAATTTCACGAGCCGAAGATTTTCGTGGAGTCTCTGGAACAGTTCACGGTGCTGGATTTGCTGCAGGTGATAAAGTCACCGTCCTGCCATCTAAGCAGAAGGCTACAATTGCAAAGATTGTTACCTACAACAATGAGAATGCAACCGCTGGCGATTTAGAGTCAGTGACATTAGTGCTAGAGCCTGATATTGATGCCACACGAGGCGATGTCATCGTAAATGATGGAAATGAATTAGAGATTTCAAACCGCTATCAGGCAAAAATCGTGTGGTTGCATGAAGAACCCCTTGTTCAAAGCCGTTCCTATCTCTTAATTTCTGGCCCTACTCAAGCTCCCGTAACGATTTCCAAGATTAAGTATGTACTTGATGTAGTTAGCGGTGAGGAAAAACCAGCTCAAAAGCTTCAGGTAAATGAGATTGGTTTGGTCGAAATCGCAACTGATCGTGCGATTGCCCTTGAGCCGTATTCCCAATCGCGACAGTACGGAAATTTTGTAATTGTCGATCGCCTTACTCAACAAACAGTTGGAGCAGGGATGGTCGAGCATTCACTGCGCAGAGGCACGAACATCACTCATCAGGCATATGAAGTGGCAAGAAGTGATCGTTCTCTACAAAAATCACAAAAGGCACAGATTATTTGGCTCACAGGTTTATCTGGTTCTGGTAAGTCAACTATTGCTAATGAGTTAGCCAAGCAGCTCTTTGCCCAAGGTTTCCATGCCTATGTCCTAGATGGAGATAACTTGCGCTCAGGGTTAAATATGGATTTGGGTTTCACACCAGAAGATAGAGCAGAAAATGTGCGCCGAGTTTCTGAGGTCGCAAAATTGATGCTTGATTCCGGATTAATTGTGATTACAGCTCTGGTCAGTCCCTTTGAAACCGATCGCCAGAGAGCACGCAGCCTGGTTGAAGAGGGTGAGTTCATGGAAATCTTTATCGATACGCCAATAGAAATCTGTAGAGCACGCGACCCTAAGAGTCTCTACAAGAAAGCAGACAGTGGCAAAATCCCTAACTTCACCGGCATTGGCCAAGAGTATGAAGTTCCATTGCACCCTGAGTTAGTCATTGATGGCACAAAACCATTATTGGACTCAGTAAAGCTAATCATGGCGCGCATTCAATGAACTGGATTCTTTTTGCTTTAGCTGGATCAGTTGCTCAATTTGTTGATGGCACTTTAGGGATGGGCTTTGGCCTATTAAGTTCTACCCTTTTACTGACTTTGGGGGCATCGGCTGCCCTATCCTCGACAGCGGTGCACATGGCAGAGATTTGTACGACTTTGGCATCAGGCGCATCGCATTGGCACGCAGAAAATATTGATAAAAACGTATTGCGTCGTCTGGCAATTCCTGGCGGAGTTGGTGCATTTTTGGGGGCAACTTTTTTATCTTTTATTGATCTCACCAACGGTCGAATCTTTGTATCAACGTTGCTTTTATTCCTTGGATTCTTACTGCTCTATCGAAACTTGTTTTCCAATCAGCAGACAAACGCTATTGAAATTAAGAACCCACGCTTTCTTACCTATCTAGGCTTTACAGGTGGTTTTATAGATGCAGCAGGTGGCGGCGGATGGGGCCCGTTAGTAACTCCCACTTTGCTTTCTACAACCAGTACAGAACCTAGAAAAGTCATTGGAACAGTAAGTGCGTCCGAATTCATTGTGGCCGTTGCAGCAAGTACGGGCTTTCTTATCAACTTCAATCGCGTTGACATTGATTGGAGCGTGGTGGGTGGGTTGGCTTTGGGTGGAACGATTATGGCGCCTATTGCTGCTCGTATCGTAAGAAATCTGCCCCGTAAACAACTGGGTCTTTTTGTTGCACTAGCTATTATTGCAATAAATGGTTACCGAATCATTATTGGTTAAGTTGACTAGTAGTACTGCTCGATCTCTATCCCTTGGGAGTAGAGTTCTTGAAGAATCTGAGAATATCTTCTTTCAAAGGCATTAGGATTTTTCACAACTTTAGCCCAATCTCCTTGAGACATTTTTTCAGCAAGTAGAACTTCGTCATAGTATTTACGCAAGGTATCGTTGTCATCAAGATTTAAAAAAGTGAGAACCTTTCGATATGTCGCATCACGATCGTGAACTATGAAATCCTCTAATCGCACGGTGATGTGGTTATCTTCTGGAATTTTCTTTAACGCTAAGAAAGACTTTTCGATTCTGCCCTTCCACCATTCCAGCGCTTCTTCGGGCGTGCTTGGGCCCCATTTTTCTTTACTAACCGACAATGCGACATCACGACCATCGCGAACCATATTTATAAATAATGAGTTTGGCATGAAGCGGGAGATGCGATTGGCATTTTGAATATTTAAAGGAGTTGAATCGGCAAAATATTTAACGCTTTGATCCTTAAGTTGAGCTCTAGATAGTTCAAAAAAGAGGTCTTGGGATGCCCCCAGTAGATCCTCTTTTGATTTGAAATCAAAGCGTTCAAGAGCACGATTGAGATCCTCGCGCTCTATTCCCTGTACTAAACCTCGAGGTTTGCCCGTTTTACCCTCCTGGCTCCACCATCTGGTAGAAATTCTTTCTCTGAAAACCTGATGCTTGCTCTTTCCAAGCAGCAGAGAAGTACGTAAAAAAACTCTTTTTCTCACCTCGCGCCGGCTGGTTTCAAAAGCTAGGGGCCTGCCAAAGTTGAGATCCAACAGACCGGCACGGTCAGTGAGATATTTAATTTCACGGGGCATGCTGGTGTGAAATTCGGGGTGGCGGGTCAGGCAATTGACGATAGCCGTAGTGCCGCTACGACCTGTACCACCTGAAAAAACAGGTGTGAAATCAATACGCATCTAGATATCTTAAGGTCGTAAATCCTCTTATGTGGCGATAATCTGTCTGTGTGGCATATTCACCGAAAACTCACATTCCAGTTCCGATATTTATAGGCGGCACAGGTAGAAGTGGCACCACGATTCTTGGAGATATGCTCAATGAGCATTCATTGATTAGAACTAGCAATCCTACCGAGATCAAATTTCTGGCTAATAGAGGTGGCTTACTTGATGTAATTTTTGGATCACAGAGCTCTAATATATTAAAGCGTCAACAAATATCTGTGTTGTACTTTCGGACTCGGAGAGAAAGAAAACGCAAAGATGCTCTAGCTAGGACTATTCGAGTTCAAGAGTTTAGAGAAAAGCTTTGGCAAAAGTGGTGGGAGATTGACGCAAAACCACCGCATGGACCAGGCCTACATGTTGGAATAATGAAAGAAGTACTGACAGATATTGTCAATAAATTTGAAAAGTCAATGAATAAAAGTCCAGCCCGTGCTGGAAGACGATTTATGGACAGATTTATATCCTCCCAGTTTGATTCAACTAGCAAAAAGAAATATTGGGTCGAGACCACACCCATGAATATTTCGTATGCCCAACACTTAACCACTCTTTATCCTCAAGCACGTTTTATCGTAATGCGGCGCGATCCTCGAGATGTTATTGCCTCTCTTATAACTAAAGACTGGGGGCCATCAACGCCGCTGGAGGGTATTGAATGGATTGAAAAAAGATTACGTTCAGATGCCCATGGTCAAAGTTTTATCCCCAAAAGCCAACTGCTCGTTATTAATCTGGAAGATTTAGTTACGAACAATCCTGAGCAGACCTATAACAAGATATTAAAGTTTCTTGCAATTGAAGACGAGCCTGCAGTGCGAACTTTTCACCAAGAAAAAATGAATGGCGATCTTGCATCCTCTGGTCGCTGGAAAAGTCAAATAGATTCACCGGAGTTTGTTTCCGCAACCGCACAAATGTTGCAACGCTTAAAGGACGAGGCAATCGAATCCGGCTTAATCTTGATGTAGCCCCAATCTCACAAGGTATTCCCAGGATTATTACAACTATTTGGCGCCTGACACACTGTTTTACCCTATAGATTAAAAATATGATATCTGCTGAAAATCTTCCCAAGCATCAAAGAGTTCGTGTTGGTTTAGTTGGATTCGGTAAAACCGGACGAGCCGTGGCTTCGGTATTGCTGCACGACAAAACAATTGATTTAGTGTGGGTGGTGAGGAAAAGTAACACTCTTGATATGCGCTCAGTACCAGAGTTTCTTGGAATCGAATCAGATGAAGATGGCACCATTCACTGCACTGATGCTGTGGATTTTGAATCCCTACAAGCAAGCTCGCCAGTAGATGCAATAATTGACTTCAGTTCCGAATCGGGCATGGATTACTACGGTGAAAGTGCCGCCGAGCTTGGCATAACAATAGTCTCAGCCATTTCAAATCTTTCAAACGCAAGAATTAATTCACTCAAGAATTACTCTAAAACTACCCGAGTCTTATGGTCTCCAAATATAACTTTGGGAATTAATTTTCTGATAGTTGCCGCTAAAACTCTACAAGAACTAGCGCCTCAGGCTGATGTGTCAATTCTCGAGGAGCACTTCAAATTAAAACCAGAGGTTTCTGGAACTGCGCTAAAGATTTCTGCTGCGCTAAATTTAGATCCAGAGGACATTCGAACAATTCGAGCTGGTGGAATTATTGGAGTTCATGAAGTTCTTTTTGGATTCCCCTTCCAAACGGTCAGGTTAAAGCACGAGTCAATTTCCCGAGAATCATTTGGAAATGGGGCTAAATTCGGCCTCATGGAGATCCAAAAGCGTGACATTGGTTTCTACAATATGGAGGATTTAGTGGGAAAATTCTTTGTTGATGCGAATAGTAAATACGCCACAACTCCTAACCCAAAGATAGAAAACAAAGGCTTGCTGGGTAAGGTCATTAGATTTCTCTACCACCGCTTTGGATAGAGCTATTAGTCATTTAATGATTGATTTACAGATAAATCCCGGGTTCACTTACGTAAGTGGGTAGTGAAGGACTTGAACCCCAACACGGGTTATGTACTCTCATGGTCCACATATTGATGTAACCGAGCTTGAACTATCTCTCATATTAGGGAAGTGCTCTGACATCTTCCACATTTTGAACTGATATTGGACAGTTAGGGCTCTTACTTTCCATCCTCAAATGCTTCGGTCAATGTCATACGTTGGGGTATTGAGTTGACTGGGAATGAGGACTCCTCCCACATCTCAGCTCCGACCAAAGAAGCCGTAGAGTCAAAATTGTAGTGAGCAAGATTGTCATTCCTTTGACCCATTACACCGATATATCCGTTTTCAAATAGGGGAGAGTTGATCCCTATCTGGGGTGAGAAAAGCCATGAAGGCAAGGAGTAGCCAATCTGTCTAAAAAAACTACAATAAGGAAGTGACAACCAGACTCAAAGTAGTCATCTTGCATCTAGCATCCCAGGCTGTAATCAACTGTTGCTAACTGATAGAGATACACGTGCGCGTGCATTGGCTCAGTGATGAACGCTCAAACGCCACGCCCAGTAGATCTTCCCCACACCGACAACTGGAATGAAGCCGACATTATTGCTGGTCCATCCACGCTAGCCGATCGCCAGCAATGGCGCAGCAGATTAGTCGATTGGCGTAAAGATGCAGCCACAGGACTTAATTACGACGACAACGCTTATCAATCCGCCGAACTTTTTAATAATCCATCATACAGTGTTGCTTTAATCTGGTTATGGGATGAACTTCTCTTTGATTTTTCAACTCAAGAATTTACGCCCGATAAGTTATTAGCAGATGCACAAAAGTTCGGTAGCTTTGATGGGATCATTTTGTGGCATGCATATCCAGTCATTGGGATTGATTCACGTAATCAATTTGATTTCTATAATGATGTTCCAGGTCTTGCTCAACTGATTACCAACTTTCAAAAAGCTGGCGTCAAAGTTTATTTGAACTACAACCCGTGGGATAAATGGACTAGGCGTGAATCCACTACAGATCAGTTTGGTTTAGCACAACTAATTAAGCGATTTAATTTTGATGGCGTTTTTCTTGATACGTTGAAATCAGCTGATCCTGATTTTATGGCACCAATTATTGATGTCAAACCTGACATCGTTTTAGGCGGCGAAGCGACAGTTCAGCAAGAGCGAGTCTGCGATCACACAATGTCGTGGGGTCAGTGGTTTGTTGATAGCGAAATTCCAGGGGTTTTGCGCGCTAAATATTTTGAACCACGACACATGATTCATCAGACACGTCGCTGGGATCGATCCCACATTGGCGAATTACATATTGCCTGGCTCAACGGTGCGGGAATGTTGATTTGGGAAGCAGTCTTTGGCTCCTGGGTAGGTTGGAATAACTATGAAGTCTGCATGTGGCGCGAGATGGTCAGCGTTCTACGCGATCATCATCCGCTCATAGTTCATGGTCATTGGGAGCCGCTGACGCAGCTATCTGCAGCTGCCGAGGCCGCGCATCTCTATGCCTCTTCCTTTAAACTAGATGGCTGGCAGTTAATTACCATCATTAATAAAAGTAGGAATGATTACTTAGGAGTCCTTGCTTGCGGCCTGAGTGGATTAATTCCAGCAGGGGGAGTTGGTGCAATATCGATTACTCCATCGGGTGCATCGTTGCTGCCGTTTACATATATGAAAAGTGATCAAGGTTTCCCTACCCGTACACCTGCGCGCCAATTAGATCTAGTTGGGTCCCTTACCACTTTGACGTATTCACATCGACACCGCGAATGTGGGTTTTATGAACAACCTGGCTTCATTAATACATGGAAACCAACACGTCCTGCCTTACATGAGTTCATCACTGGGGACATAGAAGTTCCGGTCGTGAATGGAGTACTCGATACATACGAAGTTAGCAATAGAGAGTTTTATGAGTTTATGCAAGCCACTCACTATGTGCCAGAAGTATCTAATCGCTTTCTTTCTCATTGGGTTAACGGCGCACCACTTACTGATCAACTTGATAACCCCATTGTCTATGTCGATCTTGATGATGCAGTTGCCTATTCAAGATGGAAGGGCTCTGAAGTTCCCAATGAATGGAACTGGCAGTTCAATGCAGATTCGATTGTACATCGAGCAACTAGCGTGTGGAATTTAACCAATAGCATTCATAGTGATGGCCGTACGCGTTTCTTAATTCTCAAGGGCGGCAGTACGTTTAATATTCACAACGGCCAAGGTGCACAGTCACCCACTGGACTTGCCGAATCTGATTGGTATATTGATGGTGGAATACAAGATAGTTCGTGGAATGAAAAACTATTATTGATGGGTGCGGGCATGTCGCGCTCAGAAAATATCGGTTTTCGATGCTTTAGGCCACACAGGGGTAACTAATGGCTGAGGCTTTTACTCGTTCGATCAGAATTAATCAGCCCTTGTATTCATCCAAAGGATAATAATTCTTAACGAAATTTATTTCGTTGGGAGCATGTCCTAGATATCTGATTGCGAACCTGGCTCTCCTTTTACGCCCTTCCATACGGTCAGCTGGGGGAATGGGAACTCAATCTCTGCCTCATCGAAACGTTCCTTAACCAGGAATCGTAACTTTCGCGCCAAGTCCCATTGCTTTCCCGCTGTCACCCTAACTACAACCCGAAAATCAATCGAACTTTCAGCCAAACGTTCGACGCCCAGCAATTCAGGAAAATCGATTAAAAATTCTTTAACACCGGCCATTGTTGAGTACTCCTGCAAAATAGCAAGGATTGTTTTTTCAACCATCTTTAAATCACTCTTATAGGCCACACTAATATCTAGAATCATGCGCGACCACTCTTGGCTCTTATTGGCCACTCGTTCAATAGAGCCATTTGGAACATGCCAGAGCGTTCCATCAAGTGCGCGAACTCTGGTGCTCTTTAGAGTCACAGACTCGACCACGCCCACAGCCTCACCTAAATCCACGATATCGCCTACGCCATATTGATCTTCAGCTAAATTTGAAATTCCTGCGATGAAATCCTTCACAAGCGTTTGAGCTCCGAAGCCAATTGCCACGCCAAAAACACTTGCTCCAGCGAGTAGCGGTGCCAAATTGAACTTGATGAGATCTAAAAATATTAAAAACGTTAAAACTGTGAGGAAAACGGTAAGTACGGAATTAGATATAGCAGTGAGTGCATCTGCTCTTTGATTAATTCGTTTATCCAGATTGGATTCGGCCTGACCCGTGTCTCTCAATCGGAGAATCCTGACAATCGTTCTGCGCATTAGAAATCTAAGTAGGCGTAGCAGAATATAGAACCCTAAAAATAGCCCTGTCGCTTTAGTTACGAGCACCCATAGACCAGTTATTTCAATATTCACTTCTCAACCATACATTGATTTTCCTATTCTTCGTCCCAGAGTGCCCGCACTCCGTTCTTCAATCTCAGACATTAATCACCCAGCAAGCAGATATTTAAATTCAGAGAAATTCAATCAATACTTTGGGAGAGAACTACCCCTAAATTTGCAAGTTCTTTACGAGCCTCTTGAAACTTCTTTTGGAAACGCTGATCCAACAGAGGATCCTCTTTCCAGCGACCCAAGTGTGCATTTTCGGAGTTAACTTCATTTTCTAAGTAGTTGCGCATTTCTTGAGCATCTTCTAAATCTAGAAATCCTAGTAACTTTGCATACATAATTTCTTTCTTCTTTCCCACTAAATCCTCTAGCGAGACATCCAAAATAGAGTCGGACGGCAGTGTAGAGGTTGCTGTTTTTGCATTGAGAACTTTGGATTTCCACCATTGGATTGCTTTCATTGGGTCAGAAGGTCCCCACGGCTCTTGAAGAACTGAGCTAATGGTGTCCCGTCCATCTCTTTGCATATGAATGAATTTTGCATTAGTAAGAAATTGTGAAATCTGACCAGAGCGCTCAATATTTGTTGGCGTTGTATCAACCACAAATTCAGCCCTGGCAATGTATTTGTTGCTTGCAATAAAGTCATAAAAAAACTTACGCGTGCTACAGACTGGATGCGTAAAGTACTCTGACTCCAATGTTGCTAGTTTTCGCTCCAAATCCTCAAAATCAAAGCCTTGGACAAGACCTGCGGTTCCACCGCGCTTCCCTTGACGTTGCCACCAGTCCTGTGTGATTTTTGTATGAAATCCAGTAACTTGCCTCAGGGTTGCATTTGGACGCGAAGAGCTACTAAAAAATGTAGAAAATTTCTTGGCATTATTTTTTTGTGATTGCTCAGAATTTAGGTTGTTACCGAGAAGATCTAGTAATCCATCGCGTCCAGTTAAAAATTTAATCTCGTAGGGCTTGCCTGCATGCACCCTTGGATGCTTACCTAGAATTTTTCCTACTAAAGTGGTTCCTGATCTTCCTGTCCCACCACTAAATACTGGAATAAATTTTGGTTCCATATATTAAAGGTATTTTGTAGATCAAGAACTGCCAAGGCAATACACGCCATTTAGTCTGTGTATTTGCTGTCAATTCACCTAGATTGCACTTAAGGGAATGTTATTTAAGATTTGAAATCGTAATTTGCTTAAAGATGCTCAGCTAGTTGCGATCTGACCGGGGGATTCATACTTACCAAGTTATCGACTTGAACTGAAGTATTCCTCAGGCACACTCACGCTTGTAAGTGGGTGGTGAGGGACTTGGCCCCTGCAGTCCGGGTAATTCCCCGATTTTCTGGTAATCGGATCATAAAAGGCACACCATCTCCATTTTGGTGAAGTTAGAAGTCTTCAATCTCGCGAGTTTCAATGATTTGAAGTTCCTTTGCCAATACCGTTTTCCAGTCGTTGAGAACTTTTGTTGCGGCAGCTTTATCACCTAAAGAAACATAAGAGCAAATCAATTTCCTGATAGCAACTTCTGAATAAGGCGTAAGTTCCATCAGCTTATTGGCCATTAATAGACTGGATTGTAAGTCACCCTGCTCTCGCCATGAGTCACATAAAAGTTGAACTGAACGTTCGCTTATAGAGCGAAGATGTGAACGGTCTCTTATAAGCCATTCACGATTGATTCCAGGTAAAAGGGGTCTTTGTGCGATTGAATACGCAATGGTCGCTTCCTTGGTTGCAACTGCGTAATCACCTCTTTTATATGTGCCCTCGGCATTATCTATAAATCTTGTTGCTTCGGAGAAATCAATTTTAGTTGCTACAGGCCAACGCAGTTGCATTAGTCCGCCGGTTGAAATAAGAATCTCTTTTGCAGGCAAACCAATATGTGTAAGAGCTTTACGCAATCTGCTGCATGTGGCGTCTAAAACAGAATCAACTGATTGCGGTTCTAATCCCTCCCACAAATCATCAACGAGAGCGGTTCTTGAAATCGCATAATTCGATCTAGAGAGTCGCACCAAAATCATGCGCCCAATCACACCGCTCATATCTTCAGGCCGCATCTCATCTCCAGCATGGGAAACAGAAATGGTGCCTGTTAGATTGACTTGAGTTGTCACACGACAAGAGTAACTTGAATCGAAAACTTTGCGACAAGAGGTGCTTGCAAGGTTCTCGCAAGGCGGGGGAGTTAGGGTTGCGTCAGGAAGAAGGGAGTAATAAATGTCTGAATCATCTCTGTCAGTTGAATGCCCTTGCGGGTCCGTTATGACTCATGAGGAGCTTGCTCCGCTTGTTGAAGTAGTTCAGTCACATGCAAAGTTAAATCACAATATGGATTTAACTGAAGAAGATGTTCACAATATGGCAAGTAAGCGATGATACAAAAACTTAGGAAAAAGGGGAAGACATGGCACACAGATATTTAGTACTTGGAAAATATACTGCTCAAGGTTTAGCTGGAGCTCTACAAGAAGGGTTTCAAAGTCGTCATGACAATATTGCTAATGCCGTAAAATCACTCGGTGGAAAGCTAATTGATTATAGTTTTTGTGCTGGCGAATATGACTTCACGATTCTGACCGAATGGGACGATGAAACTAAAGCGCTTGTGCTTCAAATGGTTGCAGGTTCTCACGGATCTGTTTCAAGCCAAACTATTCGATTACTAACTGCCACAGAGATGGATCAATCACGCGCTCATATTCCAAATGTAAAATGGAGCGCACCGGGAAAATAATTAAACTTGTTTGACCACAACAGGATCGGCGCAGTGCTGCAATGCAAATTTGATTGCAGCTGCTGAGATAAATTCGACAGAGATGTTCAGAGCAGTGAATGGTTTATCGTAATAGGCACAGACAACCTTGGTGGTTGTTTCTTTTCCACACAGGGCGTGCCAATAACGTTGAGACGATCCCAAGACGTCTAGGAATGGCTAATGGAATCAGGATGCGACAATCATCTAATGTAATGATCGTCGAACTCTGAGGAAGGCTTGCTTGTGCTGGAAGTTGTGGTGCTTGATTGATGATTCCGGTGAGCTTTGATTCACTACATTTTGCAGATCTCAAAGCCAAGCAAGAAGCAGAAGCCAAGGCTGCCGCACTTAAGAAAACAACTATTACTTGTTTAAAAGGAAAATTAGTTAAGAAAGTAACGGCGGTTAAACCAGCGTGCCCCAAGGGTTATAAGAAAAAGTAATTAGTTTGAATACTAGATATAAAGGTTTGGCAGATTTATCCACTATTCAAGGGTTTGAACCACATCCAAGGTTTGGACATAGAACTCGGATTCACTTACATAAGTGGGTGGTGAGGGACTCGAACCCCCGACCCGGTGATTAAGAGTC
>CALBFE010000107.1 GCA_937888825.1 uncultured Actinomycetes bacterium
CTATTTTGTTTATCGTTGCCTGCGGCTTGTTGTTTGCAGCGTATGCGTTAATCTCATTTTCAAGCTCTTTATTAATTAGCCCGTCATTGCTACCAGCCTGCACCATCATGACATCACGGTAGAACGTGGCGATATCTAATAAAGCAGCATCAAGACCATCGCGCACCATGCGTGTGCTGCGAGTCTTTTGTTCTTTCTCAAGATCCTTTATTGCTTTACTTCCTCCACTTGCCATGCCCCGGCCCGTTTCACCTTTGCCATAAGCTAGAGATAAATCATCTATCTCTTTTTCATTTCTCTCATCAGCTGCAGCATTTGCTTGATCTGTTGCTAGATCAACCAGCGTTTGCGCTGCAGCAAAGGCAGAAGAGATACCTTTTAAAATTAATGGCAGGGCCATGATGGTGGTGCGGGTATTTCGCACCGATTCGTTGTTAGCTAAATATCGCGCTCGGCCAATGTGTCCTTGGCTCACTCGTGCTGCAAAATCTGCCATCGCAGGGCTAATGCCATCACGCTTTTGAAGTACTTGTGCAACGGCAGCATTCGACGGTGTGACAAGTTGGAGGTGGCGACAGCGAGAGCGAATTGTTGGCAACACATCATGCAAGGTTGGAGCACAGAGCAACCACACAGTTCTATTTCCTGGCTCTTCAATTGCTTTGAGTAGCGCATTAGCTGCAGACTCTGTGAGTCTGTCCGCATCTTCCATTACAACCACGCGCCAGCCGCCCATAGATGGCGCCCAAGCAACTCGTGTCAGTAGCTCTCTTACTTCATCGATCTTGATTGACAGACCTTCAGTTCTAATAATCTCAACGTCTGGATGTGCTCCATTTGCAGCAGATTTACATTGATTGCACTCACCGCAACCATCTTTTGGACAAACTAGCGCTTGCGCAAAAGCAACGGCTGCAGATGATCTACCTGATCCTGGTGGACCAGTGAAAACCCAGGCATGGACCATCTCTTGTGATTCTTGCCCAGTTCGTGTGGCAGCAACGGCCGCCCTAATGATCTCAACAACGTGTTCTTGTCCTACAAGATTTTCAAAGACACTCACTTCTTTGTCTTTGCTTTCTTTTTAGGCTTAGCTTTGTTCACAGCCTTAGTTGCACCAGCGCTAG
>CALBFE010000108.1 GCA_937888825.1 uncultured Actinomycetes bacterium
GCAAAGCCGGCAGCAGCAATCAGGATAGGTGAGCGAGTAACAGCAGAAGCCAGCCATGGATAGGCCACCATTGAAACTCCATCGCCAAGGTTAGAAATAGCCGTTGCAGTCCATAGTTTCCAATAAGAAGCACCGAGTTTTTTACTCATTGTTTAGCGCCTCTTTTGCTGCGCTTTCACCAACGTGGAGAAGAAATCTCAATGAAAGGAGTGCGATCACAGTTGCGATTGCGCCGCCAATCAATAGCGGAAGGCGCAATCCCCCTTTAGCAATGAAGCCACCAAGTAAAGATCCAAAGGGCATTAATCCCCACACTAATGTGCGCCTGGTTCCATGTATGCGTCCAAAGAGATGGCCCGGAATAACACTTTGATAGGTGGCCATGAGAAGAATATTCCAGTTGGTTATTGTGAAAGAGGCAATGAAAGCTAGAGCAATATAGACATAGATATTGGGTGATAAACCTTGTAGCAGTATGAGAAGAGAACTCAGAAAAATACATACTGCCATCACTCTGCTGCGACCAAATTTGGTAGAGAGCTTGGGCGCCAATAGCGCCCCAATAATTGCTCCGGATCCTTGAATAGTTAAAGCCAATCCGAAGAATGCAGGTTTTAGATTTAACTCATTTAAGATAAATAAAATGATGGTGGACGTGGACATGGAATAACACACACCAATGCTGGCAGTTGTTACTACAAGTCTGAGTAAAGGCTTGTTGCTATAAAGGTAGTGAATCCCAAATCTCATATCCTCTACAAAATCTGGTTTCTTCTCAGCGTTTTCTTCAATGCGTATATCTTGCAAGAACTTAACTGGGATAGATGCAGCTAAGGCTGCTGCAACTAAAAATCCCACGCTGTTAATGACAAAAGGTAGATAAATAGCCACGGCATAGAGAAAGCCACTGAGCGGAGTTCCGATAAATCCTTGAACTACAGTTTCTGAGATTTGAAATCTGGAATTGCCTTTTTCATACTGGCTCTTATCTAGAATCTGAGGAATCAGAGATTGTGATGTTGTATCTGCCGTTACTTCACAAATTCCGATAAGAAAAGTTGCAATAAGTAGTAAGTAAATAGTGATGGTGTGAGTTGAAATCGCTAGGGCAATAAGGGCTGCTATAACAAAGCGTATTGAATTAGCTCCAGCTAATAAAAACCTGCGGTCAATTCGGTCGACTATCGCGCCGATCGGAATGGCAAATAAAAGCCAGGGCAGCATTACTAACGCACTTATCGCTGAAATAAGAACTGGATTTTTAGTCAGCGTTACCGCAAGAAGTGGAGCAGCGGCAATTAAAACTCCATCGGCCAGATTTGTTAGCAAACTAGCGCCCCACATGCGATTAAAGGCAGGGCCCAGGGACTTCATGTGTGCCAGCCTAGTGCGCGAAACTACAGAGCTAAGTTCTTAGTTATCTGATCTGCGTGCTCGATGGCATGGCGGGTGTAGATCTCTAGCCAACGCTGCAGAGAGAACTCCCCGCGTTCTGAGTGAACACAAAAGTTCTTTAACTGTTCTGGTTCAAGGCGCTTGATAACTTCCAAAGAACCAGCACGCACTGCTTTAAAGACAGCAATAGATGTCTCTACAGGCATATCTGTGTAACCAAGAGTTGGGTTCTTCGCCCACAGGCCTTCGTCATAACCTTGAATAGCAGATCCAGGTTCTGCAACTAAGCGCTTGAGGCGCGCAAAAGACTGTGCTTCGCTATCGGCGCAGTGATGAATAACTTGGCGTGAGCTCCAGTCTTCTCCCACGCACACATCTAACTTTGATTCTGGGACATTAGTGGCAATAGTTAAAAACTCATTTGTAGCCTTTTCATAGGCTGCGGCAATCTCGGCAATTGATGACATTAGTTTCCAATCTGTAGCTGCTGGGAGTGGCTCTCCACTAAATGGCCATCATCTTCAACTTTATCTACTAATAAGACAATCACAATCATAAGTAGCGCTGCGATGATGCCAAGGAGCAAACCTGACTTCTTATCAAGATTTATTTGCATGAGTTGAATATAGACCTAAAGAAAAGAACGGCCCGGTTCGCATCGCTGCGAGCCGGGCCGTTCTACCCTCGATCTTTAAGAGACTTATGAACCGATCTTTGCTACCTGAGCTAGTGACTTCTTAAGAAGTGCACCGTCTATAACGCTAAAGCCAAGAGCAGCGCCAACATCCTTTGAGCACTTTGAGCTCAAGACATATGTTGCATATGCCTTAACTGCTGCAGCCTTAGTTGCATCTGGGTACTTAGTATCAGCAAGAAGGTAAGAAACGATACCTAGTGGGTATGCGCCCTTTTCCATTGTTTTGTAGTCATAAGTAAGGAAGCCGTTTGCATCCTGAGTAGCTGATGCAAGGAATGCGCCAACACCGGTTGAATCTGGAGCAACTGATGAACCAGCTGCGTTGATTACATTGGCGATCTTGAGCCTGTTGGCTGTTGCATAGTTAACTTCAGCATAAGTGATGGAGTAAGCAGTCTTTCCAGCAAGCTGTGCAACACCGGTTGATGAAGCAGCTCCAACAACTCGGCCTAAGTTTGCTGTGTCATTGATGTTTCCTGGGAATGAATCCTTGAACACCTTGTTCTTAGCCTTTGGCCAAACAGATGTAGCTGACTTGTTGAGATAATTAGTGAAGTTCTCAGATGTTCCTGAAGAGTCTGAACGGTAAACAACTTTAATTGGCTTGTTTGGCAATGTGTAGCGCTGAGTAACAATTTGTGTACGAAGAACGATTGGGTTTCCCTTTGAATCTTTGCGTGGGTTTCCATTTGCATCTTTCTTGTAAATAACTTTTGTCGTTGAACCATTGTTATCAGCAACAATTGCTGGATCGTTCCAACGTGTGATTGTTCCACCGAAGATTCCAGCGATTGTTGATGCTGAAAGTGAAAGAGTCGTCCTTGCTGGAAGGTTGTGCAAAATTGCGATTGGTGCTGCAACTAGTGGCACGTGAATAAGTGAAGTGCGCTTTGTTGCTGCTGTGTAAGCACCATCTGACATCCAGAAGTCACCAATAGACTTATCTGAGTTAGCTTGTCCTGTACCTGATGATGATGAAGCATAAACATATGTATGTTCTGTTCCACTTCCTGCAAATCCAGCCTTGCAACCTTCGATTAGTAGAGCAGGAAATGATGCTCCTGAACCTTGAAGATCAACTGCATAAGATGGTGTGCACGCTACTAAGCCGAACGCGAGTGCAAGTGATGCAACTTTCGCGAGCTTTGAAATTCTCATTTATTTCCCCTCATAGATTTTTAATGTGTACTACGAGGTGAAACCTATGCAGGCTAGGTGAACAAATAGCCAGTCCTATCTAAACTCAAATCAACATTTAGGTGAACAAATGGTGCCGCTTAGCCGAAGCGGCCGGTGACGTAATTCTCTGTTCGCTCATCCTTTGGGCGAGAGAAAATCTCAGATGTTGGGGCAACTTCAATCATCTGCCCTGGGCCGCCATCGGAGAGGAAGAATGCGGTGTAGTCAGACACACGGGCAGCTTGCTGCATATTGTGAGTAACAATCACGATTGTCATGGTCTCTGAGAGATGGCGGATTGTGTCTTCAATACGAAGAGTCGAGCCTGGATCTAAGGCTGAACATGGTTCATCCATCAATAGAACTTTTGGACGAACAGCTAAAGAGCGCGCAATACACAAGCGCTGCTGCTGACCGCCAGAGAGAGAACCACCGTGGGCACCTAAGCGATCCTTTACTTCACTCCATAGACCTGCACGCTCTAAACACTCTTGAAGTAAGTCATCTTTATTATCAACTTTAAGTTGAGCCAGTTTGAGGCCAGATAAAACATTTTCGCCAATTGTCATTGAGGGGAACGGGTTTGGTTTTTGGAAAACCATGCCAATCTTTAAGCGAATCTTTGTTACATCAGTGCCAGCTGCATACACATCTTTGCCATCTAGAAGAACTTCGCCAGCCATTGCAGCACCCGGAATGAATTCGTGCATGCGGTTCATTGTGCGAATGAAAGTGGACTTGCCGCAACCTGACGGACCAATCAAGGCAGTAACTGTGCCGGCAGCAAAATTTAAATTGATGTCAGCAAGAGCATGGTGCTTTCCAAACCAAGCATGAATACCGCGTGTCTCAAGCCCAGTGCCTTCAGCACTTGCACTTGGGGTCTTTGCTGCCTGTGAATTAGCAACCTGTGCCAATGATGATGGCTTTACTGCTGTATCCATAGTTGCCTTCTCGCTTTCATGTGAAGTAGTCATCGTGAAATCTTTCGTGTTCCTAAAAATCGTGCAGACGTAAAGAGAATAAGGACGATGCCAAGTAGAACTAATAAGCCTGCCCAGGCACGAGTTATTGCTTCAGGAGATCCGGCGTTAAAGGATTTCCAGATGTAATACGGCAATGACCCCATAGGTCCGTTAAATGCATTGGGGTTTACTTTGTCGCCGCCGCCAGTGAGAAGAAGAATTGGTGCAGTCTCACCAGCAATACGTGCCACACCCAAAATAATCGCAGTAATAAGGCCGCTTTTGGCTGCAGGCAAGACAATCATGGCAACTGTGCGCCATTGCGTGCCACCAAGTGCTGTGCCTGCTTCGCGCAACTCGTTTGGGATTAAGTTAAGGACTTCCTCGGATGTGCGAGCGATTGTTGGAATCATTAAAATCGTAAGTGAAAGTGCGCCCATGAGCCCCGAATATGCTTTCGTAATTGGATAGAGCACGGCAGATAAAATAAATAAGCCCGCAACAATTGATGGCACACCGCTCATCGCTTGAACAAGAAAGCGAATTGGTCCTGTGAATCGGCCCTTGATTTCAGTTAAATACAGCGCAGTCAAAATTCCAATGGGAACACTCATAATTAAAGCAAGTGCCACCAATGTCAGTGTTCCTGTAATGGCATGGAGCAAGCCACCATTGGATAAGGGATCTGTAGGTGTTGCAAGTGCCATATCGTGCGTAAAGAGTCCAAAACTGATTCCAGGTAAACCTTTTTGTAGCACTGTTAGCAAAATACTTCCAATAGGAATAACCGTCACTACGGCGCCAACAACAACCAATGAACTCACGAGAGCATCTTTAGCTGCTGCGCTGCCTCTGGTTAGGCCCTTGAGTAGTGCAGCAAGTAATGCATAGGAAATAAAGAACAGTGCGAAATAAGCCAGCTTTCCCTTCATGGGTGTCAAGGCAACTAATAAATATGAAGCCAGGAAGCCTCCAAGAAGGATTGCAAAGTCGAAACCGCGTTCGCGCTTAGATGCACGCCAAGGCTTTTGTGGAGTTGGGGTAAAGGTTGTCATCGTCCTGACTTTCCAGTGCGCTTCACTATGAAGTTAGCGGATGCATTAACTACAAGAGTTAAAAGAAAGAGAACCAAACCAGCGGCCATGAGCGCCTTAATTTCATATGGGCTAGCATCGCCAAACTTTAAAATAATTAATGATGCAACGTTTCCACCAGCGCCGAGCAACATATGCCAATTAACTTGAAAGACAATATTGAGAACAGTAAATACTGCAACAGTTTCTCCCATTGCGCGGCCAAGGCCTAGCATTGCGCCACCGATAACACCACTTCGACCATAAGGAATAACAACAGCCTTGATCATTGCCCAACGCGTTGCACCAAGAGCATAGGCCGCTTGAATACGATCAAGTGGAGCTTGGGCAAATACTTCTCGTGAGACTGAAGTAATAATTGGAATAATCATGATTGCTAGGACAACACCTGCAACAAAGGGTGAGCGAGTAAATACAGGAACTTGCATATCGAAAATAGGGATAAAGCCTAGGTATCGGTGAATCAACTTGGCCCAGTATTCAACACTTGGCATAAGGACTAAGAAGCCCCAAATACCAAAAAGAATTGATGGGAAAGCAGCCATCATGTCGATGATTGCAATGAGAAGTTTTTTAAGCCAATTGGGTGAATAAAAATTGAGAAAAAGAGCTGAGAAAATTGAGATAGGAACTGCAATGACCACGGCAACCAAGGAGCACAAGATTGTTCCAACCAGCATTGCAGCTAAGCCAAAGTGGCTTTCCACAACGTTTCCAGCATCATCTGTGGTGATTGACCAATCAGAATTCATAATAAAACCAAAGCCTTCTTGGCGCAGAACTTCAAAACCACGATAACCCAAGAAAACCGCAATGAGTCCAAGGATTAAAAGGGAAGAGAGTCCCCCTCCTGTAACGACGCCGCGAAAGACTTTATCGGAGCGCCGGGGCTCTGTAGTTATTTCACGTGGTGATGGAATAACTAAGTTAGGTGTGCTCACCTTATTATTACGCGTACTTTCCTGTAACAAGGAAGTAGACACGGAGTGAAACAGAAACCGCGTGATCTGCATAGCGCTCGTAATATCGACCTAGCAAAGTCAGATCAATTGCTGGCTCAACGCCATGTTTCCAATTTGGGTCAACAAGTGTAGAAATTAACTGTCTGTGTAACTTATCCATCTCATCATCATCGCGTTCAACTTCAAGTGCCATTTCAGTATTGCGCGTTGCAATAACTAAACCTATTTTGTTTGTAATCTTCTCTGCAGCATTACCCATGGCTTGAAACATTGGTAACAGTTCAGAAGGAACAGCTGCATCTGGGTGACGCAGACGTGCAATCTTTGCAACGTGGTGAGACATATCCCCCATGCGCTCTAAATCTGCGCTCATGCGCAAAGCTGTTACAAGTGCGCGAAGATCAGATGCAACGGGTTGTTGGCGCGCAATAATGTCGATGATGCGCGCATCAAGATCATGTTGGTAGTTATCAATCTGATCATCAGTTGCTATAACTTCTTCGGCCAACGCTAAATCAGCCGTTAGGACTGCTGCGGTTGCCTTTGCAATCGAAAGTGAAACCATCTCGGTGAGATCCACCAAGGATTGGGATACGCCATCGAGTTCATCTTGGAAAACTGAGCGGATAAGTGCCATGGGGCGAAGGTATTCGAGCATGATGAATAGGAGCCCTCAGTTAGGTGAACGCAAGGTAAACGAGCAAATCCACGCCAATACCCCACGCTAGAGTTGGCCTCATGAAGTTTCGCCGCGGTGAATCCCCCACCGATTCGGCACGTGAACTGCCAGAGATGCTCATTCAAACCCTGGCCAATCTTGAGGGTGAAGCCTTTATCGCAGCACCTGGTGAAATAGCTATTTTTGCGACTCCCGGAACTGAACAACTAGGAATACTAAAAGATGGCAAAGTACAAAGCCCGGAGTTAATTGCAACGATCCGTGTGGTTCGCAGAACTAACAAAAAACAAGTGGGCAAGATTGATATTCCACGTGGACCAATCGGTGAAGGAATACATGAGTTAACTGTCACGGTTATTCCGCTGAGTGAAGATGATCTAGTACTTATTCTTGTGAGTGATGAGAGTGAAGCTGAAAGAGTGCACGAAGTTCGACGTGATTTTGTGGCTAATATTTCTCATGAGTTAAAGACTCCTATTGGGGCTCTCCTACTTTTATCTGAAGCAGTCTTGGGTGCTAAAGATGATTCTGCAGCTGTGACTAAATTTGCTACCAGAATGCAAACAGAATCGAAACGACTCACTGATCTAGTTCAAGAAATTATTAACCTTTCTCGTTTGCAAGATTCAGATCCATTACAAGTTGCAGTTGAACTTGAAATTGAAGATCTGATAAATGCTGCAATCGATCAAAGTCAGATTTCTGCAGATAATCGCCAAATAATGGTTTCGCATACCGAAGCCAAGGATGCACTTGTCTTAGGAGATCGCGAGCAGTTAGTTATGGCAATTCAAAACCTTGTTGAGAATGCAATTAACTACTCCCCCGAAGGCACCAAAGTTTCTGTCAATACAACTGTTGATCAGGGCATTGTGGATATTTCGATTACTGATCAAGGAATTGGTATTCCTGAGAATGATATCGACCGAATATTTGAACGTTTCTATCGCGTAGATCCTGCTCGATCACGCCAAACGGGTGGCACTGGCCTTGGTCTTTCAATCGTTAAGCACGTTGCTTCAAAGCACGGTGGTGAAGTCACTGTGTGGAGCGTTCCTGGTGTTGGAAGTACGTTTTCACTCCGTTTACCCGTCTACACGCCTACTCAAGAGAGTGTCCAATGACAAAAATTCTTATCGTTGAAGATGAAGCTTCATTTTTTGAGGCACTTGAATTCTTGCTCAGCAAAGAAGGCTACGAAGTCGAGGTAGCCCAAACTGGCCGCGAAGCTTTGGATAAATTCGCAGCATCTGGTGCTGATCTCATTTTGCTAGACCTGATGATTCCTGAAGTGTCTGGAATTGATGTCTGCCGTTCTATTCGAATGACTTCTCAAGTTCCCATTATTATGTTGACGGCTAAAGATGCCGAAATCGATAAAGTTGTTGGGTTAGAACTTGGTGCAGATGACTACGTGACTAAGCCTTATTCATCGCGCGAGTTAATTGCGCGAATAAAAGCTGTTCTTCGCCGCAATAGCAGTGATGCAGAAGCAGCTGATGCCTCTGATATTCACACAGCCGGTCCAATCAAGATTGATACTGCAAAGCACCAAGTAACTCTCAACGGTGCTTCGATTACTCTTCCTCTCAAAGAATTTGAGCTCCTTGAATACTTAGTGCGAAACGCTGGCCGTGTTTTAACTCGTTCACAGCTCATTGATCGCGTGTGGGGCGGAGATTACTTCGGCGACACAAAGACTCTCGATGTTCACATCAAGCGTTTGCGCTCAAAAATCGAAGCAGATCCAGCTAACCCTGTATTGATTCAGACCATCCGTGGTCTTGGTTACAAGTTAGAGAACTAACCCTCAAGGGCCAGCACTCTCGCAAGCGCTGAAACAGGCTTTTCCTAGTTCATATTTATAGTTATAAACCTATTATGAAAGCATGACTTCTCTAGAAAACATTCGAAGCACGGTCAATGACTCCAAATTCACTTACCGACAACGCATTGCGCAATTAGCAAACTTGGCAGAAAACTTGCTCGATCCCCCACCAGTACGTAAGCAGTGCACTGACGCTCTAGAGAAGCGAATTATCTGTGACATGTTTGAGGGAAATGCCCCTTATCGCCCTCGTTACCTATTGCCTGATTACAAGAAAGTTTTAGATAACGGCTCTGTTTTCCTAGAACTTCCAGCGGCAAAAGATTTTGATGATGCCCTAGCTTTTCTCCTCATAATGTATTCGGCCACACCATCAATTACTGGCTATCCCGTTTATTTTGGTGATCTTGATACTTTGCTCTTGCCTTACGTTGATGGTCTTAGCGATGAAGATCTATATGCCAAGTTAAAGCGCTTCTGGATATCTCTGGATCGAATGTTTCCCGATGCCTTTGCGCACACAAATTTAAGCCCAGTTTATAATCGAGTTTCACAAATGATCTTTAAGTTAGAGCGCGAGCTCTTGCAAGTAGTACCTAATATTTCACTCAAGGTCGACCCGGTTCTGACCAGTGATGAATACATTTTGGATGCGGTCACTACAGTTTTTGCCTGCGGTAAGCCACATTTCATCAACGATGTGATGATGCAAAGTGATCTCGGTTCGCAGTATGCAGCTGTTAGTTGCTATAACTCGCTTAAAATCGGTGGTGGTTCACACACTTTGGTGCGCATTAATCTCAAGAAAACTGCCGAGGAGTGTAATGGCGGAGTTGAAAAATTCTTTGAAACTACTCTGCCTTTTTACCTTGATCTGACTGCCGAACTCATGGAGTCTCGAATTCTCTATTTAGTGGAGGAATCAGGATTCTTTGAAAGCAACTGGTTAGTAAATGAAGGCTTGCTTGATTTAGAGAAATTCTCTCCAATGTTTGGTCTCTTTGGCTTAGCTGAATGCGTCAATATCTTGATGGAACAAGAAGGTGATTCTGGAACCTATGGACACAGCATCGCCGCCGATGATTTGGGATATCGAATCACAAGTTTTATCGCAGATTGGGTTAGCCACCGCAAGATGCCTTACTGCGATGGCAATGACGGCTATGCCTTCTTACATTCCCAATCAGGAATCGATCTTGATCTTGACGTAACGGCCGGAACCCGTATTCCTATCGGGACAGAACCGCCACTTATCGATCACCTACGCACGGTTTCTCGCCACCATCATCTTTTTGCCTCCGGTATCAGTGATGTTTTATCTTTTGATGAAACTGCGGTTAAGAATCCACAAGCTGTCGTTGATGTAATTCGCGGGGCATTTAAAAGCGGTATGCGAGATTTCACTTTTAACTTAGATAGCAACGACTTCATCCGTATTACGGGCTATTTAGTACGTAAATCTGATTTGGCAAAAATGCCAAGCGCCCGTCACTCAAGCACATTCCTTGGTGCCGGTTCAGTTGCAGATTCTCATGTTAATCGGCGCAATGTAAAGCGAGTGATGAGTGCTGAAAGCTCACCAAGCACAAGTAGCTAGCACGATTAAGTTTTCTTGGGTTGATGGCCCAGGAAATCGTTATGTTCTTTTCTTACAAGGCTGTAACTTCAACTGTTTAGCCTGTCACAACCCACAAACAATTCCTCTGCGTACACCGCGTGCCAATGAGATGACCGTGCAAGAAGTTCTTGAAGAGATTCGTGGATCGATGCCCTATATCTCTGGAGTTACTGTTTCAGGCGGTGAAGCCACGGTGCAACATGAGTTCGTACTCGATCTCTTTAAAGAGATTAAATCGCGCAAGGAGTTCAAAGGTCTTACTACTTTCATAGATAGCAATGGCAATGCACCCCAAGAAGTTTGGATTCAACTAGCCCCATTTACCGATGGCGTAATGCTTGATTTAAAGGCTCTGGATGATGCTAAACACATCGAGCTCACTGGTAACTCAAATGTAGTTGTTCTAGATTCAATTAGGTATCTGGATTCCATTGCAAAACTCTATGAAGTGCGATTGTTGCTAGTGCCAGGCCAAAATGACTCTGATAGAGAGTTAATTGATACGGCCGTATGGTTACGAGGAATTAACCCAGAGATGCGCATCAAGATAAACGCCTTTAAAACCCATGGCGTGCGAGCGCTAGCTCGGCAATGGCCAGAAGCAAGTGATGCCGATCTTGCTCGCTATAAAGATATTGTGAATTAGAGCGAGGCAAAAGCATCATCAAGAACGCTTAGGGCATCCTTGAGAAGTGCATCTGTAATTACTAGTGGTGGCAAGAAGCGCACAACGTTTGAATAAGTGCCAGCAGTAAGAACTAACACGCCCTGACTCTGGCAGTACTTAACAACAGCGTTCATTGCAGCCGTGTTGGGATTCTTAGTTCCTGGCTCTACTAATTCAATTGCCTGCATAGCACCGCGTCCACGGACTTCACCAATAACTGGATACTTCTTGGCAAGTTCGCGAAGTGATGTTCCTAGAATTTCACCAATGTGCTTGGCACGGGCAACAAGGTTTTCTTCTTCCATTGTCTCCATTGCGCCAAGGGCAGCAGCACATGCGATTGGATTTCCACCATATGTTCCACCAAGACCTGAAGCATGAACTGAATCCATCACTTCTGCGCGCCCAGTAACTGCTGCAAGTGGAAGTCCACCGGCAATTCCCTTAGCTGTTACGACCATGTCTGGAACAACGCCTTCTTCTTCAACTGCAAACATATGTCCTGTGCGAGCAAAGCCAGTCTGAACTTCATCTGCAATAAAGACGATTCCATTATCTTTTGAATATTTCGCGAGCGCAGGAAGGAATCCCTTCGGTGGAACGATAAATCCACCTTCTCCTTGAATTGGCTCAATCAAAATCGCAGCAACGTTATGTGCTCC